>JADFQA010000028.1 GCA_022562055.1 Acidobacteriota bacterium
ACGCCGTGTGCCGTTGCGATTTAGGCCGTGTTCCTCCCCGCCTGCTCGCGTAATGCGCGCCTTCTCGCCGGTGCCGGAAGTCTTCGCCGGGCATCCGCGTTTTTGAGTGCGGTTTCGAGCATGCTGTTGTCCCTTCGTCGAGGCGTTGTGGCGACAGTGTGACACTTCATCGGGATATTGACTACGCGTGTCACTTATTTCCGATAGGCGATAGGGTGTCATGCCGTTGCGATCGAGGCACTCGGCTGGTACCGTGTTGGTATGGCAAGCGAAACGAACTATTCCAACCTTCAGCTAAAGGACCGTGATGGGCAACATCAGCAGTGGATCTTTGGCGAGATTGATTCTGAGTGGTGCGTCGCCTATCGGATTCGGAATGTGTCCGGTGAGCCGACAGTCTGCGAGATGCGGGTCTTGCCCGGCACCGTATCGCACTACTACGACACGGCGAAGACTGACCGGGAGCCCGGGCCACCCATCGCCGATGTTCCGCGAGGGGGCATCAAGTCGCGGATGATCCGGGGACTGAAACCGGACGAGGCTCGGAGGGAAGCACTGAGCGTGTGGCGATGGACGGCGGACGCGTCAGGGGCACAAGCCGGGGAGGTTCTTGGCCGTCGAGGATATTCGCTGCAGGTGATCGCTGGTGATGCACACACGAAGAGGGCAGGTCGTCCGGGGAAGCCCGACGAGTTCTACGCCGAGATCGGCGCGGCTCATGCGGCACTCGTAAGGGAGGGGAGCCGGAAGCCGAACGTCGCGCTAGCGGACCAACGCGCCACATCGCGGGGGGAGACGATTAAGCCGGAGCAGATCAGAGACTGGTTATACGAGGCTCGACGTAGGGGCATTGTGCGACGTAAGCCAGGGCCAAGCTGGGGGCTCACGGCAAAAGGCGAGCGCCTATTGAACGAAGCGAAAGGATAACGAGAAATGAGGCAACGAGGAACGAATGCCCGCCGCGGGCCCATGATTCGGCGGACCGCCGGGGGTCGCTACAAAGCGGTCGCGAGGCTCAAGATTGCGGGGGTTTGGAAAACTCGAACCAGAACGTTCGATAAACGCGAGGCGGCGCAGGGGTGGCTCGATTCGACGCGGACGGCGTCGAGACGCGGCGAGCGGGCCGACTCGAAGCAGATGACAGTGGAAACGTGGTTGGAGAAGTGGGTCGAGACGCTCGACTACCAGGTGACAGTCGGGGCGCTACGTCCGAGTACCGAGTCGTGGTACAAAACGGCGCTTGCCCGGCACCTTATCCCCGGCCTCGGTCACATACGCCTCGACGAGCTGACCGCTGACGATGTCGAAAAGTTCTACGCGGGCAAGCGCCGTAGCGGTAGGGTGGACGGTCGAGGTGGCTTGAGCGCAAAATCGGTACGTTGGTTGCACGTCACGTTGCATCGAGCGCTTGCAGATGCCGTAATCCGCCGGGTGCTTGTACGAAACCCGCTCGACGCGCTGGTTGCACGGCCTCAGTCGCCGTCTAAGCACAACCCGCTCGACAAGACCTGGACGGCAGGCCAAATGCGAACATTTCTTCATGCGGCCGCTGGGGACCGCTTAGGGGCAGCGTATCGGGTCGCTGGGGTGACCGGGATGCGCCGCGGCGAGGTTCTCGGGTTGCTTTGGGGCGATGCGGACCTAGCAACGGGAAGGCTGTCGGTGCGGAGGTCGTGGATCATGGTCGGCGGTTCGCCACAATTATCGGAACCGAAAACCCCGGGGTCGGTGCGCATGATCGAGCTCGACCAACGAACCGTCACCTTGTTACGCGCGTGGCGTAAACGGCAGCTCGAAGATCGTTTGGCGTGGGGGAGCGGCTGGACAGACTCCGGTTTCCTTTTCACCCGCGAGGACGGTACGCCCGTGCGCCCCGACTACTTCTCGCGTCGGTTCCGGCGCATCGCGGAGAAGGCAGGGTTGCCACCGATCCCGCTGCACGGCTTGAGACACAGCGCCGCGAGTTTCGCGCTAGCGAACGGTATAGGCATGAAAGTAGTGTCGGAAATGCTCGGCCATAGTTCGGTCGAGGTGACGTTGAGCCTGTACCAAGCGGTGACCCCTGGCATGCACCGCGAGGCGGTGGAGTTGTACGCTGCGGCCCTGGACGAAATCGGGCCGTAGGCAACGAGTAGGCAACGAAACCTTCGAGAAATCCTGTTTCCGGCGGTTTCGCGTTTCCCCAGGTCAGAGGCCATAACCCGCTGTAAACCCCCGGTTTCATTGACGATTCACCGTATCAGGGGCCATCAGGAGCGACGACACGAACCCACCGAATACGGGGTGTTTTTGGCTGGGGGCCAAGGGGTCGCCGGTTCAAATCCGGCCAGCCCGACGACTTTCGGCCTACCCGTTCCTCAGTGGACGGGTAGGTGGTCTACACCCCGGATTGCGTCGCCGGGTGTTGTTCTGCTCTGAGAATCTCGATCCATGCGAGATACGTGGGCACGTTGCTCTTGAGTCGGAGCGCCGTTTCGCAGACGTCGTGGTCACACGCCGGCTGGCCGTCGTCTGCGACGAAATCGAACATGCATTTGTCACACGTGACTTCGAGTTCTGCGGGGAGTCCGGGGCAGTCGTAGAAACTGCATGGTCTTGCATCGATGCTTGCTGCTCGACCGAGCGTGCATCCGGGGCACAGTGGTCGGAACTTTCGAACGGATTTAGGTAACAGAAGGAGATCGGATTGATTCATCAAAACCACCTTTCGCTGCTCTACTACGAGCGTACATCCGGAACCCGAATCGTGATAGGCCCTAATTCGCGATCAATAGTTACGTCAGCGATCGGAGATCGATGACGAGGAGGCTGTGGTCGCCTCCTTCGACATCGACTCTGCGGATAGCGGTGCAGACGAGGCCTTCTGAAAAAATATGGTCGATGCGCAGTAGCCGGGGGAATTTCGGCCACGGTGACCAGGTGCGTACCGGACCTGCCGACTTCGGCATATCGGTCATGGCGCCGGCGAGGCGTCGATATGAACGGTACAGGGGAGTGGCGTTCAGATCACCCGCAACCACAACAGGGCCTTCAGCCATTCTTACGTGCTCAAGGATGCCCGTGACCTGTTCATGGCGGATCTTTGCGCTGAGGCGCAAGGGCCGGTCGATTGGATTGACGAGGTGGGTACCGATCACATGAAGGCCGTCGGGGATTGCGGGATGGACATCCGGTGCGAACGTTGCCAGCGACGCCCGACGGGTTGGCAGCCAAAGCACTCCCGCGAGAAAATCGAAGCGAGATGCAATCCCTCTACCCTGGTAACCACCCGCTGGGTGCAGGTCGTGGTGAGGAAAGTGATCGGCGATCACCTCGGCGGCGTTGGTGGCAAGTTCTTGACAAACCATGATGTCGGGTTCCACCTCGCCGAGCACACGCGCCAACGAATCGGGGTCGACGTTCCCATCAAAAAGGTTGGCGGTCATTAGGCGAAAAGACACAGACATCGGAGGAAGCGTAGACCCCGACAAGCCATATGTTGAGCAAGGGATGGATAGCTGGCGGACGGATTGAAGATGACACCGGCCTGCAATGGTGTCGATGCTCCTTCACATGAAGTCACGGACCGCGACGCTAGGCTGCCTTCCATGAGAATTGCGGAATCGATCATGTGCATATGCGGGCCCGTTCTTGGAGTGACACGATTGAGCCAGACGAACGTCCGGTTCGCTTTGTCACGGTGACACCCGGCGAGGCGACGCATTGGGGTACGATGTCCCTACGGTTCAAAGACGGTGACAATCGTGTCCATGTCGTGGAAACTGAGAGTGACACAACATGAAAATCACTACAGCCATGTTGGCCGATGCAGCTCAGGTGCAGGGAGGAAAGCTGTTCGTCATGGGTGGCGGGTTTGACACGATTTCGGCGCGTCGGTTCCCGGTGGTGCACCGTGCAATCACAGTTGCGTTGATCGCCGAAGTACAACCCGATGAGCGTCACCGCGAGCTGGACATTGCGGTGGTCCTCATTGACGAGGACGGACAAGAGATGCAAGTTGCCGCTCAGGGGCGTCTCCGTGTCGGCGCGCCGCCGACGCTGCCGCCCGGTTCGCCAAGTTACGTGCCCATCGTCACGCCGTTTTACAACGTCAGGTTTCCAAAACCGATGGGATACGCTTTCGTGGTGCGATACGACGACGAGGAGCTGACCCGGATCACGTTCCGGATCGTCCAGGGGGAATAGCCGCCGTGTGGACAGTCCCAAACGCGATTTCGTTTGCCCGACTACTGCTCATCCCGTGGTTCCTGTGGCTGGTGTTTTCTGCGCAGGACTACACCGCGGCGGGTCTCCTTCTCGGCTTCATTGGGGGAACTGACTGGATCGATGGATATCTGGCGCGCCGTCTCAATCAGGTCAGCAAGCTGGGCGAGTTCCTTGATCCACTCGCCGACAGACTCGCGGTGGCTGCCGCCGTCATCGGTGGGCTGATCGCCGACGTGCTTCCGACTTGGTTTGCGGTTGCCATCATTGTCCGCGAGTTAGCGATCGCAGTTGGAGCGCTCGTCGTCGGTGTTCGAGCGCGAGACAAGCTTGAGGTTCGCCACCTCGGAAAAATCGCCACGGCGCTGCTGTACGCGGCGATTCCGGGCTTCTATGTGGCGGTGGGCACTGGGATCACAGCGTGGAACGTCTATGCGTACAGCCTTGGAGTCCCCGGCTTGATTGCGTACTACGTTGTTGCGTTCCAGTACGTCGGAGACGCCCGGACCGTTGTGCGCGCCAGGCGCGATCGGACCTAGTAGCCTCCAGCGAACGAGGAAAAGGTCCAGAGGAGGAAAGCCATGGAAATCCCAGACGATCTCATATACGCGCAAAACCATGAGTGGCTTCGTCAGACAGACGGAACGGTCCGCCTCGGCATCAGCGACTACGCACAGGACGCCCTTGGTGACATCGTGTTTGTCGACTTGCCGGAAGTGGGCACAACGTTGAGCGCCGGAGACAGTTTTGGCGAGGTTGAATCGACTAAATCTGTCTCCGAGGTATACGTCCCTGTCGATGCGACGATAACGGCGGTGAATGAGGCACTGGATGGCGCCCCCGAACTCGTCAACTCGGACCCGTACGGCGACGGATGGTTCATCGAGTTCTCGATCCGCGAGGGCACGGCGCTCGATGGGCTGATGAGTCCGGCCGCCTACCATGAATTCACTGAGTAGTCACTGTCCGTCCGAAACCTTCAACCGGTTGTTGAGACATGTGGGGTATTATGGGGTATGAGCCTTTCCCCAGATAACGAGGAAAACGCCGACAGGCCGTTTATCGAACACGACCCAACGGTGTACTTTGACCCGGCCGAGGAGACCGGCACCGAGCCAAGTGGCTCAGAGATCACGGGAGCTTTCAAGTACGCGCTTGTGTTTGAACGCGGACTACGTACCGGGATGACATACGTGCTCGCGGATGGCGAGACAAAGGTCGGTCGAAGCGAGGATTCTGATCTCTTTCTGGGCGACGTCAGCGTTTCACGCAAACATGCACTCTTCACCGTTGCGGGAGATACCCTGCGTGTCGAGGACCTAGGTTCACTCAATGGCACCTACCTCAACGGCAATCGTGTCGAAGAGTCCAGCCTTGCGCCCGGCGACGAAGTGTGGATTGGAAAATTCCACTTCATCGTGGCTGTCGGCCATGGCTAAGTCTGGGCGTCTCGCTCGATCGACGTCTAAGGCTTCCAAGTCGACGCGAAGCATTGGGGAGGTCATCACGTTCCTACGGGACGAGTTCTCCGATCTTTCGGTGTCCAAAATCCGGTTTCTGGAGAGCCAAGGACTCGTACAGCCCAAACGCAGTGCGTCTGGGTACCGAGAATTCACCGATGACGACCTGCGTCGCATTCAATACGTACTGCGCGAACAGCGGGACCACTTCTTGCCGTTGAAGGTGATTAAGTCGAAGTTACAAGCGTGGGAGGCTGGCGCGAAGTCTGGTCCTGCCGCTGTAGCAGGGCCCCCCGCGGATATCTACTTCGCGGAACCGACAGGATTCTTGAGCGCATCTGAGCTGGCCGCCGCGTGTGGACTTGCCCCAGGGGTGATCGCCGAGCTCATCGATCTCGGGATCCTTCTACCGCGGATGTCCACGCGGAATCAATGGCTGTTTGACGATGTCGATCGGAACATTGGATACGCCGCGGCACGTCTGCTCGACCGAGGCCTCGACACTCGCCATCTACGCTCGATCAAGTTGGGCGCCGACCGCGAGTACGACGTGATTATTCAGCTCGCCGGCCCGTTGCTCTTACACAAGAACCCCGACAGCCGACAACGTGCGACCGATATTCTCGCAGACACGGCTCACGCGGCATCACAGCTCCAAGAGGGCGTGCTCAAGGCTCGCCTTCGCGCCGCACTGCGAGCCTCGCTGTGATCAGGAAACTGGCGGCGTCATTCACGATTGCGCTGCCCTTGCTGACGCCGTTGCCTCCACTGATCACCCCAGGTCCGAGTGTTGGCCCACCTCCCGCTGTTCCTGCTGAAGCGTGGATCGTCGTCGACTCGGCGTCGGGCCTTGTCCTGGCAGGCAAGGAGATCGACACCCCTCGCCCGATGGCGTCTGTAACGAAGATTCTGACTGCGATTGTTGTTGTTGAGAACACCGACTCCGACGAGATCGTGACGATCTCAAGTAGGGCCGCGGACGTTGGAGAGTCGGAAATCGGCGTCGTGCAAGGCGAGCGGTGGACGGTTGGTGACTTGCTGATCGCAATGATCGTTCGCTCTGGCAACGACGCAGCGGTCGCCCTTGCAGAGCACGTGGGCGGCAGTGTCGACAGGTTTGCAGCCATGATGAATGCCGAGGCTTCGGCTCTCGGACTCAAGAACTCGCACTTCACAAACTCCCACGGCCTCGATGACGACGCGCACTACACGACACCGTACGATCTCTCAGTCATCGCAAAGGCCGCAATCGGATATCCCTCAATCGCCGCTGCTGCGCGAGTGCGGATCGTCCAATTCGCTGACGATCCGGAGGGTAACGAGCGTATTGCGGTCGCGACCAATAGGCTGCTTGGTACATATCCTGGCGTCGTTGGGTTGAAAACGGGTTACACCTCCAAGGCAAACAAGGTCCTCGTCACCGTCGCCAGAACGGGCGGGCGCGAAATCGTTACCGTCGTAATGGGCTCTGAGGATCACTTCAGTGACACCACCGAGTTGCTGGGGTGGGCGTACGAAACCTTCGGTCCAAGCGAAAGGCTGCTCGCCCTGGCGTTGCCAGAGCAGGGCGGTTCTGGCGATTTCACCTATCCGCCTGGCCTACCCGAAGATGTCATCGCGAGAGTCGTCGGTATTGCGCCCTTACAGAGTGCATCCGGCCCACCCAATGGGTTCCAGAACTCCGTCCTGGCGGATGAGATCGAAGCATGGATTCGTTTGAACATCCCGGTGGCGGCGGGTGGGGCGGACGACTAGAGATGTCGACTCCGTGTGAGCTCGTGGCGACACGCGACGACATTGCTGATCGCGTCAAAGTGTTGGCCGCGGACATAGCTTCAACGTATGCCGATAAACGCCCCGTACTGATAGGTGTACTACCGGGCGCGATCGTGTTCCTGGCGGACCTCGTACGAGCGGTGCGCATCGACACTGACATTGACTTTCTGGGCCTGCGGCCGTACTCGCTCGAGGGTCGTGTCTCCCTCAGCTTGGACACTGCTAGCCCTCTTACTGGTCGGGACGTTATTCTCGTTCATGACGTCGTCGACACCGGACTCACATTGCGAACGTTGCAGCGAATTGTCGCGCAGCGGCAACCGGCGTCACTGGAAAGTTGTGTGTTTGTCAACAAAGAACACCGACGAATTGTTGACGTTCCGATTCGGTACAGTGCCTATTCGGCGGCCGACGAGCTTGTCGTCGGATATGGGATTGGGTGGCAAGGTCGGTTCGCAAACGCACCCGATCTGTGGGCGGTGACGGATGTGCAGACACTGCTGAGCGATCCCGTCGGTCTCGACACCGTGATCTACGGTGATGTCTCGCAGAAGCGGTGATAGGCTCTGACCATGAGCGTGTTCCTCCCCGTCGAAATCGTCGGGATCCGTATCGAGTTACCGACGAACAGCCCCGTGATGTTGCTGCGCGAGCAGGGCAGCAACCGGCACCTGCCGATTTGGATTGGGCCCAACGAGGCAACCGCCATCGCATTGGCAATGGAGGGTGTCGAGCCCCAGCGGCCGATGACCCACGATCTCCTGTCCACCGTCATCCGCGAGCTGTCGTACACGCTCACGGAAGTCGTTGTCACAGGTCTCGATTCGGGCACGTTCTTTGCTGAATTGCATCTCGAGAAAGAGGGCGAGGACACGGTTATCGTATCTGCCCGGCCTTCGGACGCAATTGCGCTGGCCACTCGGATGGGCGCCTCGGTCTCCGTTGCCCAGGCTGTCCTTGACGAGGCAGGGATCGAGATTCGGAGCGACGACGAAGATGCGGAAGATGAGATCAAACGTTTCCGCGAGTTCCTCGACGATCTCACTCCTGACGACTTCGGTGAAAGCCATAGCCCTCCTGAACAAGAGTAATTCCGAGCTGTCCGCTCAAGTGCTGCCAAGAATTGGTCGTTGACATCGGCTGATAGCCGAGTAGTTTCACGGCCGTAGTTCGACGGGCGGAATTACAACGATGTAGGCTACAAGTAGTCTGAAGGAGGCTCATCGTGAACGATGACGCTATGAACATTGACATCCGAGAGACCGGTTTCCGCGCACCGCAGGTGTGCAGCCTTGTTGGCATCACCTATCGACAACTGGACTACTGGGCGAGGACAAAACTGATTCGGCCATCCGTGCAACCCGCCACTGGATCCGGTTCGCAGCGGCTGTACTCCTTCTCCGACATCGTGCAGCTCAAAGTCGTTCGGCGACTCCTTGACGCAGGCATGAGTCTGAAACGAATCCGTCAGGCAATCGAGATTCTTCGTGAGCAGCTCGAGAGCGATTCTCCGCTGGCGGATGTCACGCTGCTGAGTGACGGAACCACGATCTACGCAGCGGCGAGTCCTGAGGAAGTGGTCGATGTGTTCAAACGAGGTCAAGGTGTTTTTGGTATCGCCGTCGGCCCTGTCGAACGAGAATTAATCGGAGAAATGCACCAGCTCTTCCCGGACGCTGACTCCTCCGACGCCTCGCTAGCCCAAGAAGCGTAGGTTATGGCGCCGGACCTCACACATGTGCCTGGTCCAGCAATGTCGACAGCTTTTGCTCACGAGAGCGAACGACAGTTCGCCCTGCTACTTGACTTCTACGACATCCCTTGGATGTATGAACCCAGAGAATTTGCTGTCGAGTTCGACGGGAACGGTGCAGCCACAAGCTATTTTCGACCCGACTTCTATTTGCCCGAGGATGACCGATACATCGAGATCACGACGATGAGCCAGAAGCTCGTGACGAAAAAGAACCGGAAGTTGAGGTTGCTTCGTGCACTGCACCCGCACATCGACATCAAACTATTCTATCTTCGCGACTACCTCCATCTCGTCGTGAAGTACGGACTTGAGCAGCCGGCCGGGTCGGTGTCGCCCGTCATCCCGACCCGTACGCCGGGTCCTGCGAGGGTGTCTGTCGGCTCCTCCTAGCCGCAGATCGCATCGAGGCAGAGCAGTCTCGCGCTCCGCGCTAGCGTCTGTTGCGTACATTGAGCCAACTACGGAGATGCAGCGATGAAAACGACCCACCTGCGCGCAACTCACGAGGCACTTGGGGCGCGGTTCACGGATTTCGGTGGTTGGGAAATGCCTCTCCAGTATGCCGGAGTTCTCGGCGAACACGCCGCTGTGCGCGAGACCTGTGGTGCTTTCGATGTGTCTCATCTCGGACGTTTCTCAGTTCAGGGTGAAGGTGCGACCGAAGTTCTTCGGCGCCAGCTCTGCAACGACATCGCAAACGTCGCTCCAGGCCGTGCCCAGTACACGATGGCGCTCAACGATTCAGGCGGCATTGAAGACGACATCATTGTCTGGCGTTTCGACGAAGACTCGTACTGGGTACTTCCCAACGGCGCCAACGTCGATGAGATGTTGCATCGCTTTGCAGCGGACGCTCCCAAAACAGTGACGATCGGTACTCCCCGAGACAGCACAGTGCTGATTGCCGTGCAGGGTCCCACCGCCATTGACGTAATCGAGTCTGTCATCGGGACGCGAGCCGCAAGGTTTCGTGTGTCGACTGGCGTATTAGCTGGTGAGAAGTTTTGGGTCGGAGGTACGGGTTACACAGGGGAGCGGGGCGCGGAAATCGCAGTGACGCACGCCGCCGCGCAAGCGTTGTGGGAAGCCTTGATGGAAGCAGGAGCCACCGCGTGCGGTCTCGGCGCACGCGACACGCTACGACTCGAAATGGGATATCCGTTGTGGGGCCAAGACTTGGACGAATCCACGAGTCCCCTTGAGGCTGGACTTGGATGGGTCATTGACTGGGACCACGATTTTGTCGGGAAGGCCGCACTTGCAGAACAACGCGCCCGCGGACTCGACCGTAGGCTCATCGGATTCACGACCGCTGGCCGACGACCCCCGCGTCATGGATTCGCGGTTCGGTGCGATCAGGGGACGGGGGTTGTGACCTCGGGAAACATCAGCCCTACGCTCGGCCACGGGATCGGGATGGCCTATGTCAACACGACTGCCGACATCACCAACCTTGAGATCGACTTTCGCGGCACTTGGACCCCGGCGGAGGTCGTAAGTCCACCGTTCATAAAGCGGTGACAGTTCGCGAGCGGATCGCGGCGCAGCTCCAAATCGATGAAACACGTGTCGGGCTCGGCGTCGGGCTCGGGGACCCGACTGATCGCCGAGACGCGCTGATGATTGACGGCCGCAGCGTCTGGGCAGCCGACGCCCCGATCGACATTGCTGTCGCCGAATCTCCAAACTGGTTTGGTGTGCTTGACGGGGAGGGGAGCGCGGTTGCTGCCGTAGATATTGTTCGCTGCGACCGACAAGGCAGTATCCGGGCAGTTCGAGCGGAAGTCTTCGAGCTGCGTGGCTCACAAGGCGACCATGGTCGAGCAGTACAGCGGCTTGGGGGCGCCCTGTCCGCCTACAAAGGAATATCTCTACCTTGGGGGCGGCCTGTGTGTCCGTGGTTTTCGATTCGCACCGCAATACCGGCTTCGGCGTGGGCGAGAATTCGCGGCGACTTCGTGGTCGAGCCGCCAGCGGCGCGGCTGGCGAATTTCCTTCCGGGGGTGGTCCGAGTTGTGCCCGAACCCGGGTTTGAAGTTCCAGAGTACGCTGCTGCATTGACGGGATTCGTCGAGGATTGGGTACGCCAATGCCGACAGCACGAAGACCAGCACATGAAAGGCACTGAGTGAGCATATATCTCGGCATTGACATCGGCGGTTCAGGCGTGAAGGGTGCGCTCGTCGACACAGATTCCGGCGAACTCACTTCGGATAGGTTGCGAATCGCGACACCGAACCCTGCCTCCGTCGACGCGGTTCTAGACGTCGTTAGCGACATTGTCACGCACTTCTCCTGGCAAGGTGCTGTCGGGTGCACATTTCCCGGGATAACCGTCGATGGCAAGATCCTGACCGCCGCCAACGTGGCGGACGCGTGGATTGGGGTGAACTTAGAAGCGGCGATCGCGGAGCGTGTAGGTGTCCCTGCAAGCGTTCTTAACGACGCCGATGCCGCCGCTATTGCTGAGGCGGTATTTGGGGCCGCAAACGGCATCGCGGGCACCGTACTTGTGCTGACCTTCGGTACCGGCATCGGGAGCGGAATGCTCCGCTCTGGGAACCTGATTCCGAACCTGGAACTCGGTCAGTTGGAGTTTCGCGGGATGACCGCTGAGGCTTACGCGGCTGCTCGTTTGGTAGAGCGTGAGGACATGCGGATCGACTGGTGGGCGTCACGCGTAAATGAATATCTGCAGCACGTATGCGACATCTTCAGTCCCGTGCGGATCGTTCTTGGAGGTGGCATCTCTAGGCGTTTCGACGAAATCGCCGAGTTCTTAGATGTCAGTGCCGAGGTGGTTCCCGCGGCCCTTCTCAACAATGCCGGCATCGTGGGAGCTGCCTACACTGCGAGCAAGATGGATCGGAGTGAGCAACATGTCTAGCACCACAAGGACCCACGTAACCGCCGACGATGTTTCGCTGGTCGTGAGGACTTGGGAGGCGGACAATGCCCACGCAGTCGTGGTGCTGGTTCATGGAATCTCTGAGCACACGTCACGGTACAACCACGTCGCTGACGCCTTTACTGCCGCCGGAATAACGCTTGTCGGTTTCGATCTACGCGGACACGGCGAGTCGGGCGGCCCACGGATCGACGTCAAGGACTTTGGTTCCTTCATCAGCGACGTCGGTGAAATGATAACCATGGTTCGTGAACGGGGCCTCCCGGTTGTGATGTACGGCCACTCGCTCGGCGGATTGATTTCGCTCTCCTACGCAGTGGAAGGCAAGAATCTGCCGGACGGACTCATCCTCAGCTCCCCGGCCTTGGGTGCGAAACTTGCGCCCGGCTTGGAGCCGGTTGGCAGGCTGATCGCGAAGTTTGCGCCCGGCTTTCGCCTTCCGACTTCGATAAAGGGCTCTCAACTCAGCGGCGACCCAAGCGTTGGAGAGGCGTATTTCGCAGACCCGCTTGTCGTGACGAAGTCGACGGCTCGTATGGGCGTAGGCGTGCTCGACGCAATGGTGGCGGTAAGAACACGCATTGAGGACCTGACGGTACCAACCTATGTGTTCCATGGTTCGCTTGACACGCTCGTACCGACCGAGGTGAGCGAGATTCTCGAGACGAATCCGCTGGTGCGCAGAGTGGTGTACGAAGGCATGGCCCACGAGACCCACAACGAGGTCGACAAGGCCCGTGTGATTGCGGATCTTGTCGCCGCGGCCGAACAGTTCGTCACGTCGACGACGTAGTCCCAGGATTCGTGCGCTAACCAGCACCGTATACGGGCTCGTTTAGCGCCAGAATCCTGAGTGCCCTAGAACCTCTGGCAGCGTCCAACGATATGCTCTGCAACCCGGGTTGCAGAGCATATCGTTGGTGGGCGACAACCGTATCGCAGTAGTTCGTGGGCCGACTCGAAACTACGCGGGAAAGTGGGTATCGATCAGGGTTTTGCGAACGGTCCAGTCGCCGAAGCCGGCGTGCAGCGCGGTGCGGTTCATTTCATCGAAAACCGCTTGATCAAATCCGAATTCTCGTTCGGCGCTGATGTACTCGTCGGTGAGGGTGATGTTCGACATCAGGCGGTTGTCGGCACTCAGGGTGACCGCAAAACCGGCCCGGTACAACATTCCCAGTGGATGGTGAGCCGGACTTTCGACGAGTGCCGTGTCGCGGTTCGATGTCGGGCACACTTCAAGCACGATACGGTGGTCAAGGATCATTTGCGCAACACTGCCGAGTTCGACGATCTCTCCATCCGCGATCACGCAGTCCTCGACGATGCGGACACCATGACCGATGCGCCGCGCACTGCCGAGGGCTACCGCCTTCCATATGGAGTGAACTCCGTCACCTTCGCCGGCATGGATCGTGATGCCGAGACCGTGTTGTTTGGCGAGCCGCAACGCAACGAGGTGGTCGGTGACAGGGTATCCGGCTTCTGGGCCGGAAAGGTCGAACCCGACCACACCTTTGCGTGAGTATCTAATGGCTACCGCAGCGACCGCTTCGGAGTCGTGTTCCTGACGGAGCGCGTTGATGATTATGCCCCACGAGATGCCGTATTCGTTTTTGGCACGTGCGAAGCCATCGATCACGGCTTCAACGACGGCATCTCGGGGTAGCCCGCCGGTAGTGTGTAGCGAGGGGCCAAACCGAATTTCGGCGTATACGACACCGTCGTTGGCCAGGTCCTCGAGGTTTTCAAAAGCCACTCGATTCAACGCCTCCTCGTGTTGCATCACTGCAATCGTGTGGTCGAACGCCTGCAGATACCGTGGCAACGATCCGGATCCCACCATATGGAGCTGTGTGGCCAGCGATTCATTGTCGCTACCGGGGAGTCCTTCGTAGCCAAACTGCTGTGCCAGGTCGAGGATCGTATCGATTCGGAGGCTACCGTCGAGATGTTCGTGCAACACGGTCTTGGGGAGCGCTCTTAGCGTGTCGTCCGTCACAGCTCTTGTCCTCCTTCTTTGCTCCGTAAGTTCTGCAGGGCGTGGGCGTGACCGGTAGTGTAATGAGCGCATGACTCAGCCCTCATCGATACCGCACCCATGGGGTGACTCACCGCCGCCGTGGCTTACGCGCTTGGGTTGGAAACTACTCGGTGTACTCATTGGTGTCTACGCCCTGTTCGAAGTGTCCAAGCAGTTGCGCGGTCTTCTGATCCAGATCGCGATATCGGTGTTCGTGGCGATCGCGTTGGACCCGGGAGTCACGATTCTTGAGAAACGTGGATGGCGACGAGGTGTGGCTACGGGCGCCCTCTTTTTGCTCATACTCTTTGCCGGCGCTTTCTTCGTTGCATTGATGATCCCGTTGATCGTCGATCAGGCCGCGACGCTCGTCGTCAAGGCGCCTTCGTACGCGGAGCAAATCGGCACGTTTCTTGAACGATTCGGATTCGATGCCGAGACTGGCACGCAGACTGCGCTCGACGCTCTGGGTGCGAACGTCACGTCGCTTGCGGGCGATGTTGCCGGCAGCCTGGTCGGTCTGGGAGGAAAGCTAGTCAACACGCTGTTCCAGGCACTCACGATTGCCATGTTCTCGTTCTACCTAACGGCAGACGCACCACGCGTTCGCAGGGCGCTGCTGTCCCTGCTGCCACAGCACCAACAAGCTGAGGTTCTACGGGTTCTTGAGATCGCTATCGAAAAGACCGGCGCCTACTTCTATTCGAGAGCGTTGCTTGCCCTCGTCGGGACGGGCTTTGCTTGGGCGGTGTTCACAGCCCTTGGAATTCCGTTTGCGCTCGCCCTGGCGCTCTGGTTCGGGATTCTGTCGCAGTTCATCCCGGTCATCGGAACCTATTTGGGAGGCACGTTTCCACTTCTCATTGGGTTGCTCGAGGCACCGTCAAAGGCTCTTGGAGTTCTTGCGTTCATGGTCGTCTACCAGATGATCGAGAACTACATCCTGGCACCCAAGATCACAGCTCGAACGATGGAACTCCATCCCGCGATCGCGTTCGGCTCGGCGATCGTCGGGGCTTCGCTGCTCGGGCCAATCGGTGCGTTTATGGCGTTACCCGCCGCGGCCACTGCGCAGGCGTTCGTATCGACGTTTGTGAACCGGCACCAACTGATCGAATCGGACCTACTCGGCGACTCGGAGGATCAACCCACGGCCGATGGGGATGGCTGAACTGACCCAAGCTCCCGATACTGGACGCGTGGTCGTTATCGGTTCGGGGCAGGACGGTGGGGCCCCGCAATTTGGCGGACCCGAGGTAGCGGTCCAGCGTACGGCATCTTCTCTGCTGGTAACGGCACCAAGCGGGGCGACGTTCCTGTTTGACGCGTCGCCGGACATTGTGAAGCAATCACGTGGATCGCCGTTCGATCCGAATACGTTGAGCGGGGTATTGCTGACCCATGGCCACATGGGCCACTACATCGGTCTGGCGCACTTTGGCAACGAGGTCGCCGCAACCGATCGCGTTGCCTGTTTTGGGACCCACTCCATGTTTCGGTTCCTGAGCCGGAACGAGCCATGGAAGACACTGTTTGTGCGCGAGCATCTCGTGTATAACGTGTTGGTACCGGGTGTTGAGACTCAACTTGACGAGACCCTGTCTGTGACTGCGCATCTCGTTCCCCACCGAGCAGAATTCACCGACACGGTGGGCTACGTCGTCAAGAATCTGGTCGCCGGTGGGTCGATTCTCTATTTACCTGACATTGATCGATGGGATGCGTGGCCACAAGCACGATCCGTCGTTTCGAACGTCGACATCGCGTTTCTCGATGCATCGTTTTCGTCCGCGGACGAGGTGCCGGGCAGAAATATCGAAGACATGCCTCATCCTTTGGTCCCTGACACTGTGGCGCTCTTTACGGGGCTCGACACTCAAATCGTGCTGACTCATATCAACCACAGCAATTCCTTGGGCGCCTCGGAACATCTCGTCACCCGCGATGCTATCCGGAACGGGTTTCTCGTCGCGTATGATGGGGCCACGTATGAGTTTTGATCGCGCGCAACAAGGTTGGCTTGAGGGCAAGCTTCTCCTGGCTTCCGACCTTTTGCGCCACAGCTTCTTTGATCGCAGCGTTATCGGCATCATCGAACACACCGACGATGGAACCGTCGGTTTTATCCTCAATCGACCGTCGCTGGTCGCTGTAGACGAAGTCCTTGGTCGTCTCCTCGGCCCCAGCGAGGATCGTTCGCCTGTCTACATCGGGGGACCGGTGCAGTACGAGAATGCTATCGGTGTTGCAGCCACCGATGGCGACAGTGTTGCCGGGGTGGATATAGTCGACGTATCCGAACTTTGGGCAACCGACACCGGGATGGTTCGCGTGTACGCCGGCTACGCGGGTTGGGATGCTGGTCAGGTCGAGTGGGAGATCGGGATGGAGTCGTGGCTTGTGGTCGATGCGACCATTGACGACTTCTTTACAGACAGTCCGGATTCGTTGTACGAGAGGGTTGCAACCCGATGCGGCTACGAGGCGTCGGACGGACCCGACCCGCTTCTTAACTAGTGCCTCGCCTACGTCCTTCGCTCAGGACCACATCGCCATCTCTCGAACACGAGCGGGCGCTCTGGAACGCAGGTGCAAGATTTCTTATCGGTGTGGACGAGGTTGGCCGCGGGTCTTGGGCGGGACCACTTACGGTTGCGGTCGTCGCGCCGCCCCGTGAATCTCGCATCTACAAAGTCCGCGACTCAAAAATGCTCTCAGAGGCAGAACGAGAATCTCTCTACGAACGCATCGTTGCATGGGCGGACAGCTGGGCCGTCGGGCACGCATCCCCAAAGGAATGCGACGTACTCGGAATGGCTGATGCACAACGCCTCGCGACAAAGCGGGCGTTGGCACTCCTCCCGCAGCGTCCCGATCATGCGCTCGTTGACGGCAACTGGGACTTCGTTGCGGGTCCGCAGACGCATCTATTTGTAAAGGGGGATGCCCGATGCCTGTCGATCGCAGCAGCGTCGGTAGTCGCAAAGGTGACGCGAGACCGAATATTGCGTGATCTTGACAAGTACTACCCGCAGTACGACTTCGCTAGTAGCAAGGGGTACCCGAGCCCGAATCACCGGCGCGCCCTCCACGGGTACGGTCCATCGGTCGTTCACCGCAAGAGTTGGGCTTGGATGGACGACCTTGCGCATCCGGGAGTCCAAAGGTTGTCACGCCCGTCTCGACAGGAGGCATTCTTCGACTGACGTCTGAATTTCGAGCGCGGGCCTTTCACTGTACGCTACCTTGGTAGCGCCGACAAGGGATGTCAGCGACACGATCGCCGCATTCAAGGACGCACATGAATACCAATCCCGCAAAGCAACCCAGGGTCAATCCCAAGGACTTCCTCAACACGGATGCGATCCTGAGCGCCGACGAGACCATCCTGCGCGATACGGTGCGCGAGTTCGTGGCACGAGAAGTCACACCCCACGTTGCGGATTGGTACGAAGCGGGCACATTTCCGGGGGCACTAGGCAAAAAGATGGGGGAGCTAGGTCTTTTGGGGATGCATCTCGAAGGTTACGGTTGTGCTGGAATGAGCGCTGTTGAATACGGCCTGGCATGTCTTGAGCTGGAGGCTGGAGATACCGGGGTGCGTTCGTTTGTGTCTGTGCAGGGATCGCTTGCCATGTTTCCAATCTGGAAATTTGGATCCGAAGAACAGAAGCAGCGGTGGCTGCCTGCAATGGCGGTAGGCGACGCCGTCGGCTGTTTTGCCCTGACAGAACCCGACTCAGGATCAGATCCATCGAGCATGCGGACCAAGGCAGTTCGAGATGGACATGACTGGATTCTTAACGGTACCAAGATGTGGATTACCAACGGTTCCACTGCAGACGTTGCCGTCATCTGGGCACAGACCGACGATGGAATCACTGGCTTTGTGGTCCCGACCGACACCGCGGGGTTTTCTTGTACGGACATACACACCAAGATGTCGCTCAGGGTCTCGGTCACGTCCGAGCTCGTGCTTGACAACGTACGGCTCCCTGACAGTGCTGCATTGCCAGGTGTTCGAGGCCTACGAGGGCCATTGTCGTGTTTAGACGAGGCCCGTTTTGGCATTCTGTTCGGCGCTGTCGGTGCCGCCCGTACCTGTTACGAAACAGCCCTCGTTTACAGCATGGAGCGCGAGCAATTCGGCAAACCGATTGCAAGCTTTCAACTCGTTCAAAACAAGCTCGTCGACATGATGATCGCGGTGAATCGAGGAATGCTCGTGGCAATGCACGTCGGGAGGATGAAAGACGCCGGCACCCTCCATCCGGCGCACGTCTCTTTCGGGAAGAGAGACAACGTTGCAATGGCGCTGAAGGTCGCACGTGAGGCCCGGAGTGTCCTCGGAGCTAACGGGATCACAACGGAATACCCGGTGTTTCGCCACATGGCCAACCTGGAATCCGTCTACACCTACGAGGGGACCCACGAGATCCACACATTGATACTTGGTCAAGCGTTGACAGGCGTTTCTGCCTTCGGAGGATAGCCCTGGGTGTCCCGTCGCCGTCAGGTCACAGATACGCAGCGATGATCTTTTCGGCAAACGCCGGGACTGCTTCGGCGGGATCATCACCCCACAGGTAGAAAGAAGGCACCATGATGCGGTCAGCGCCAATCTCGATAAGCGCCTCGATGCCTGGTCTCGGATCTCGGCTCAGTGGCATGGGAAGTGACATCTGTATCGCCCCAGGGTCGCGATCCGCTCGTTCCGCAGACTCGCGCGCGACAGACATCAGGCGCGCAAAGTCGTCGGGCGTGCCTTTCCCGGGGAAGAAGCCGTCACCGAGGCGACCGGCACGCCGCGCAGCAACATCGGTGTGGCCGCCTACGACGATCGGCACGGATCCGGTGACAGGATGCGGACGAGATGTAACATTGGTGAACGACGTGAACTCGCCGTTGAAGGATGAATCATCGCCTGCCCACAAGACACGCATAGCGGCGATGTATTCATCGGTCCGTGCCCCTCTGCGTTCGAACGGAATGCCAAGTGCCTCGAACTCCTCCTTCAACCAGCCGACACCAATCCCGAGTTCGAAACGTCCGCCAGACAAGTGATCGAGGGTGGCGACCTGCTTAGCGAGCACCAATGGGTTCCGTTCGGGAACAAGCAGAATCCCGGTGCCAAGACGGAGCGTGGACGTCCGCGCCCCTACCCACGTGAGCCATGTAAGCGAATCGGGGATAGTGGCGTCACCGGGCATCTTGCCGCTGGGGTGATAGGGATAGGTGGATGCGTAGGTTTCGGGCCACACAATGTGTTCCACCGTCCACACCGACTCGAAGCCAGCCGCCTCGGCGGCTATGGCCATGTTGATCGCCGCCGCAGGTTCCGCATAGGGACCTGTGTTTGCAAGAATGATGCCGAACTTCATGTGTCCTTTCCCGGCTGGTGGCGCACCGGCCTCAGCGAGAACTCTACTTTGGCGAGACGTCAGAATGCGTAGAATCGCTACATGAGTTCAACCGACGAGACATACAAAGATCTGATCTACGCGATCGAGCAGGCGATCCCATTCAACAGAGTGCTTGGTATCCACCTCGAAGAAGTGAGCGAAGAGCAGGTGACCCTTAGCCTTGGCATGCACCCTGACCTCGTCGGCAATTTTGGCGACCAAAGGCTGCACGGTGGTGTCATATCCTCAGCGATCGATGTCGTCGGTGGGATGGCTGCGATGGTGGCCGTGTTGGGCCGCCTATCGTCGAGCGAAGATGCTCTTGCAGGTTTCGCCAAGCTGGGGACCATTGACTTGCGGGTCGACTATCTGCGGCCGGGAATTGGCGAGAGGTTCATCTGCCACGGTCATGTGATTCGCGCTGGCGGCCGCGTAGCCGTTGTTCGCATGGAGTTTGAGAACAGTGACGGTATGGAGATCGCTGTTGGGACTGGAACATACGTACTCGGATGACACAGTTTGTCCTCGCCAGCGCTTCACCGAGACGGGCGCTGCTGCTGAGTTCGGCAGGCTACCGGTTCATCGTCGACCCGCCGGAGGTCGATGAGTCGACGCTGTCGGGCGAACACCCTATTGCGATGGTCGAGAGGTTGGCGATGCTGAAAGCCAGGGCGGGCGCCCGACGACACCCCACAATGGTCGTCGTCGGCGCCGACACTACGGTGATCCTGGACGACACTGCGCTAGGCAAGCCGCGAGATCTTGAGCACGCCCGCGCAATGTTGACCTCCTTGATGGGAAGAAGTCATATCGTTGCGACCGCAGTCGCATTTGTGTCTCCCGACACCGAATCCGTCTTGGTCGATCAGAGCACCGTACACATGGGCGTCCTGAGCAACGATGATCTCGATGTCTACCTTGCCCTCGGTGAGAGCCTGGACAAGGCCGGCGCGTATGCGCTGCAAGGGGAGGGGGGCACCTTTATTGATAATATCGAGGGTCTGAAGTCCACCGTGATCGGTCTGCCAATTCCCCGCGTCGTCGAAGCCCTCGAAGTGTTGGGCATTCGTCGGTCTAGGTGAGTCGTTGTGCGAGGGAACCGGCCGCTCGATGCGCCAGACTTGAAATGGTGATCATCGGGTTTACTCCCGAGGCGTTGGGGAACAACGAAGCGTCCATGACTGAAAGGCCGGTGTAGCCGTGGACTTCGCAGTCACCGTCAACGACAGACTCGGAGGGATCGGAGCCCATACGCGCCGTGCCCATCTGGTGGAACGAAAGGTACCCGTGTCGGTTTGGTCCAAGACCAGCGCCATGGATGGTCTGCGAGAAACTCTCGGCGGATCCGCTGATGTCGTCGTGGCGCCAATTCTTGCGTAGGTTCGATGAACCAAGCACCTCAATCGCTCCGGCGCTCATGAGCACCTGCGCCGCGACTTCGATTGCTGTTCTGAGATGGGACTGATCGAGGTCATTGATTGTGTAGTCCCAGCGCGGCGAGCCGTCTCGGCGCGTTCGCACCCTGCCACCCTCGCCAGAATCCCTCAGGAGAATGCCGACGGGGCTGAAGTTACCAAGTGCGTGCAGGTCGCGCTTGAACACCCCGTCAGGGTGCCACCCGAGCAGCAGTCCGGAAAGCATCGGATGTACGGGAGCGGTCTCAAGTAGGAAGCCGTATCCGGTCTCGTCAAGATTGGCGAACTGTTTGGAAACGCGAGCCTGGAGCGTGCCGGACCACGGATCAACGCGGTCTTGGAACCGCCCCCACACAACAGTCACCGGGTGCAGCCTCAGGTGGCGCCCCATTGCACGGGACTTCACTCCCGAGCGGGCAAGCAACGGCGGTGTGCCCAATGCACCCGCTGCCACCACCACATGACGTGTGTTGACCGTGAGGGCATGGGTGCCGACAGAGGCGGCGACCCCAACGGCGGCCGAATCTTCGAAGAGGACTCGGTCGACGCGCGCACCGGTGACGATCGTCGTCCCCTGGCGCACGGCGTCGCGTAGGAAAGTGACAGCCGTGGACTGTTTGGCCCCGATAGGGCACCCCATTGTGCAGAACCCACATACGCCTGCGTCGCAGTCGCGGACGTTGCGAGGCATCGGCTCGACGCTCCATCCGTTTGCCACAAGACCGGACTCGAGAATCTGATCGCGTCTTCCAGGTGCTGAGAACTCGGTTGTCACCCCAAGACGGCGCATCACAGCCCGCACAGAGCGATCGAAATCCTCGCCCGTGAACACCCCGTCGAGGCCCGATATCCTTTCCCACTCCTCAAGTAGGGACGCAGGGGGGGCGAACGATGTCGTGTAGTTGATCGTCGTTCCGCCCCCAAGAGAGGCTCCTGCGAGAACCGCTATGGCACCGTCAGACGTTGTCGAGAGCCCTCCATCGACGTAGTGGTGACGGTACGCCGCGTCTTCGTGGTAGGTGTACGCATCCGGGCGCGGCGGGCGGGCGGCCTCAAGGACCACGACACTGAGACCAGCGTCTGCGAGTACGCCTGCAGCCACACCTCCGCCGGCGCCGGAACCGATGATCACAACATCGCAATCGAGAACCGTGTCGGAATCAACGGTAAGAGTCCGAGGAAGGTTGTCAACTCGTTCCACGTCGCCGATTCCTCCCGGCCCCGGGTATCCCATTGCGCTCCATGAAGGTGCGAGTGAGCCCTGTGGGGCGGTGGTGTACACGACGGCCGAGAGGCTCTTCAGAGATCTGAAACCTCGCCGGACGTCCCTGATCGGACTCGTCGCCATTGTGCGGAGCGCGTCGATTTTGCCTTGGTAGGTGAGCTTTGACCAGCGGCCCCTTCTATGGATTGCTCGGCTCGTTACCGGGTTGTCGAGCAAACGTAACAGTCGTTTCAGGTCGCGGCGGTCGCGGTCATGTGGCAAGCCATCGACGACGCTTCCGACCCGTTTCAGGGCTCCGTCTGCAAGCACCGATCGCCCATGCTCAGCGTCGCCGTAGCTCGCAAGGAACGTCGCAAGGACATCAGCTAACAACGACTCGACCCGAATGTCCATGCACACCTCCAATTGCAGTCTATCTGCCGGGACAGCGGGCAGTTCTCTAGTCTTGACCCATGCCACCTACTCTCCGCCTCCGCATGCTGGATGAGCACGTCGTTACGCTCGCGGTTGAGGGAGGGGTGTATGCGCACGCGACAGGGCGAGGCCAGATACTGGACCTGACCCACTTGTGGGCTGTCCCCGGACTCGTTGACGCACATGCACACCTCGTCGCCGCCTCGACGGTCGAAATGCTCGCCACGTGTGGCGAACGTTCAGATATGCGAACAATGCGCAGGTACGCACGAGATCAGCTTGCCGGGGGCGTACTTTTGATGCTCGACAAGGGCGCCAAGAACAACACAACACTCGCCATGCTGGACATACCCGAGCCGGACCGGCCGGAGCTTCAAATGGCGGGTAAAGCGTTAGCTCCCAAGGGCGGGTATTACCCAGAATTTCCGGTCGCCGTTTCAGGCGATGACCTAGAGCGGGAAGTGGAAATTGCGTGCTCCACTACGGCAGCTCAATGGATCAAGGTTGTGGGCGATTGGCCGCGTAAGGGAAAAGGGGCTGTGCCGAATTATACGGAAGGAGAGTTGGCAGCCGCCGTAGCGGTCGCACACGGGCACGGCAGACGAGTCGCGGTTCACACAATGGCGCCCGAGGCTCCGTCGTTTGCGGTTCGTGCCGGCGTCGATTCCATCGAACACGGTCTCTTCCTCACCATCTCGGATATCGCAGCACTTGGCGCTCGGAGAGGAATGTGGGTGCCGACGCTAGTTGCGATGGAAGGCGTTCGCGACCAACTCGGAGCTGAGTCTTCAGGTCGTCGGCTTCTAACGCGGGGCCTCGAAAATGTTGCGTCACTTTTGACATCGGCGGTTGACGCGGGCGTCCAAGTGCTCGGCGGCACCGATATCGTCTTGCCACACGGTGCGGTGGCTCTTGAGGCTCCAAAGCTGGTCGAGTATGGACTTTCACCCGAGCAAGCAACGTGGGCAGTGACCGAGGCCGGCTACGTTGCACTCGGGATCGCGAACCTTGAGTCGGGTTGTGCGGCTGACGTCACGCTTTTCGCGGCACACCCGCACCTTGACGTAAAGGAGTTGCAGACGCCTGTGGGAATTCTCCGCAGGGGCAGCTGGCTCGTTGCTCCTCCTCTGTCGCACGCGACTTAGCAATCCCGCACGGAAGGTACTATTTGCGGCCGTGCCGCAGGGAGTCTGTATGGCCGACCGACAACAGAAAGACACGCTGCGTACGGTGCTCGCAGCCGGGTTTCGGCTCGTCGGGCGCTACATAGCGTGGCATCCGCTCGCGTTCGCTCTGGCCGTCGTTGGGGCGACGGTGTTCGCGTCTGCGATCATCGGTGCTGCGGTGTTTGTCGGTTCGATAGCTGACAACTTCGTGCTGCCGATCATTGAAGGCGGCGAACCCGTTGGGAACCGCGGTCTCGTCGCAGGAGCGGTGTTGCTGGGTATAGCGACGTGGAAGGCCACGGGTATCGTGCTGCGGCGTAGTGCTGCCGGTTTCCTACAGTTCCGCACGCAGGCCGATGTCCGCCAAAAACTCGTTGACCACCAGTTGTCGCTCACGTTGGCGTGGTACCAGGGACGATCTGTAGGTGACCTCCTTGCTGTGTCCGACGCAGATGCTCGTGGCGCAACGTTTGTCCTCGCACCGCTCCCATACGGTACGGCTGCGGTCGTCCTCCTCGTGGGCACTGTCGTCATCACGTTCACGGTTGACGCGCTGCTCGGCGTGGTCGTTCTCCTAGCGATCGCGGCAGCGTTGGTGGTAGATGTCTGGGGAGCGTGGCTGATATTCCAAGGCTTCGAGCGCGTTCAGGCAAAAAGAGGTGCCGTCAGCGACGTCACCCACGAATCGTTTGACGGGGCGCTCACGGTGAAGGCTCTTGGGCGGGAGGCTTTCGAAACCGATCGGGTCAGAAGGGTGTCTGAGGAGCTGCGGGATGAGTTGATTTACGTCGGCGTTCTCAGGGGGAACCTCACAGCGGCTGTCGACGCGATTCTGCCGCTCGCAACGGTTGCGATTCTCGTTCTTGGGGCACTTCGTTTCGCTGACGGTGGTGCGACTCCAGGAGAGCTTGTCACAGTTGCGTACCTTCTGTCTCAGTTGGTGTTTCCGGTTCGGATTGTCGGGTTTGTGTTGTGGGAGATGGCAGCCGGGGTCGCCGCCTGGCACCGGGTCGCCGAAATCCTCGACGCGGATGATGTGCAGTCCTACGGTGCTCTTCGTAGCAAGCCCGACACGTCAGGCGCCGACGTTGCGACGGATGCGGTGGAGTTCTCGTATGTATCGGGTGATCGGATCCTTGCAGACGTTGATCTGACTATTGAGCCGGGAACAACTGTTGCCGTTGTCGGACCAACCGCGTCTGGAAAGTCGACCCTCGTGATGTTGCTGGCGCGTCTCTGGGACCCGGTTTCTGGTGTCATCAAGCTTGACGCTCGCGATCTGCGAGACTTCGCCCGGTCCGAACTGCCCTCCGAGATTGCTTACGTTGGTCAGGACACGTTTCTGTTCGACAACTCTGTTACGGGCAACATCGGTCTTGGTTCTATCAACAACGCCACAATCATCGAAATGGCAGCCGAGCTCGCCGCGGCAACCGAATTCATTAACGCCTTGCCGAAAGGGTTCGCCACGAGAATTGGTGAAAGAGGAGCCTCGCTGTCCGGTGGGCAGCGGCAACGAATAGCAATCGCCCGAGCACTCGCACGACAACCTCGACTACTCATCCTCGACGACGCAACGTCGGCGGTTGACCCCACGGTGGAATCGCGAATTCTTGCGGCACTGAGTTCCAGCGCTATGCCGGCAACCATCGTCATGGTGGCGTACCGACCTTCTTCGATCCGACTTGCCGATACCGTGGTGTACATCGAGGGAGGCCGCATCGTTGCACATGCAACCCATGGTGACCTTATGAAGTCGCACCCGGGTTACGCCCGCCTCCTGCAAGCGTACGAACACGATGCGCAGAGGCGGTCGTCAACAGACGCCGGGAGTCTGTCATGAGCACATCCGGGGTATCTACGTCGGCCGCCCTGCGTCGCGCGTTCGTGGTCGCTCCGTCGCTGCGTAACGGTCTCGGAGTTACTCTCGCCCTCGCTGTGGCAGGGACGGCGCTGCGCCTCGTGGTGCCGTTTGCAGTACAGCAAATTCTCGACAGACAGCTCTTCGGTGGTGGGGCCGTTGACACGGGCACCGTGCTCACGAGCGGTGGCATCGCCGCAGCCGCGATGGTTCTCTCAGCGCTGGCTGCGCGCGCTTCGACGATACGGCTTGCCACCGCAGCAGCGACCGGACTGTCGGACCTTCGCGTCCTCACGTTTGGCCATCTACAGAGCCTGTCAGTTCTCCACACTGAAGCGGAACGTCGCGGTGCATTAGTAGCGCGTGTGACAAGCGATCCCGAGACGATTGCACAGTTCATGCAGTGGGGTGGCGTCGGACTTATCGTGGGCACCGCCCAAGTTTCGCTGACCTTCGTGGTGATGATGATCTTCGATTGGCGCCTTACGGGCGTAGTCGTCGCCGGAGTTGTCGTCTATGCCGCCGCCCTTTGGTGGTTTCAGAGTATTCTGCGGCGGGCCCACGACCGAGTCCGCGGTCTCGTGGCGAAGAGCCTCACCGTAATTGGCGAAGCAATCTCAGGTCTGCCAGTGATACGAGCGTTCGGGATCGAGGCCGAGACGTCAGAGAACGTCCGGGGCGCCATAGACGAGCAATTCGTAGCCGAGTACGACACGGGTCGTCTTGGGGCTTTCCTCTTCTCATCCGCGGAAATCTTTGCTGGAGCGATCAACGGAGCGGTAGTCATGGTCGGCCTTACATTGGGCGGCAACGGGTCGCTCAGTCCCGGGACGTTGATCGCATTCCTCTTCCTCATCAACCTGTTTGTCGAGCCGATCCAGATGCTTGTCGAAGTCGTTGATCAGGCGCAAGCCGCCGGATCGGGTCTGAGGCGGATCCTCGATGTTCTCGACACACCGAGTGATGTGCCAGAGGTGACCCCTGCCGAAGCGCAACAGTTGCCGACCGCGATGCTTGACGTCGTTTTTGAGGCCGTTCGGTACCGCTATCCGGACGGGGAAGTCGATGTTCTCAGAGACATTTCGGTAACGGTTCGCGCCGGAGAAAATGTCGCGATTGTTGGGGAGACGGGTTCAGGAAAGACAACGTTTGCGAAGTTGGCAACGCGCCTCATTGACCCGAGCAGCGGCGCGATCAGCCTGGGGTCAGTTCCGCTGCTTGCGGTGCAGTTCGATGACCTCCGATCACATGTTGCATATGTGCCCCAGGAGGGGTTTCTCTTTGACACGACGATCGAACAAAACGTCCGTTACGGCGACCTGGATTGCACGCTTGGTGACATTCGCGCCGCGTTTGACGACCTTGGACTCAGCGGGTGGGTGGAGGGGCTTCCAGACGGACTCCAGACAGAGGTCGGCGAGCAGGGCTCATCGCTGTCCGCGGGCGAACGCCAACTCGTCGCCCTCACGCGGGCGTGGATAGCTCGACCGACGTTGTTGGTTCTCGACGAGGCAACGTCTGCGGTGGACCCCGTATTGGATGTGCAACTCCGCCAGGCAATGGAGCGCATCATCAGCTCGCGAACGTCTCTCACCATTGCACACCGCCTGTCTACGGCTGAAGCGGCAGACAGGATTCTGGTCTTTGCCGACGGTGAACTAGTCGAAGACGGCACCCATGTGGAGCTTCTCGCGAAGAATGGAACATACGCCGCGATGCACGCCCACTGGGAACACGGAACCATTAGCGCATGACGACGCTCGCTGGACACCGTCTTGCGTTTCACATTATGGAGCGTCGTTGTGCGTACCGTGTCGGAACAGAACGCTGTGCGTGGGTGTTCTCCAGACCATGAGGGTTGTAAGGCAGCTTGACGGGTCGGGGGCCCGCGTCGACGAAGTCGGCGGTAAAGCAGTGGGTCTCGATCGGCTTCTGTCGTACGGATTTCCAGTGCCGAGGGCGCTCGCCGTCACAGTCGATGTCTATCGAGCCTTCGTAGAAGGTGCCGATCTCCAGGAGGAGCTTGTAAAGATCGCCGCAAGCGAACTCCCACCACCTGAACGAATCGAAGCTGAGACCCGCACTGTTGACGGGATGTTCCGAATGGCCGGCCTCGACCACGCAATCGAACAGGAAATCCGAACGGCGCTGCGAACGCTTCTTGCGGAGGGACCGATTGCGGTGCGCTCGTCTGCAACTGCCGAGGACACGGGGGCGGCATCATTCGCAGGCCAGTACCGCACCGTGCTTGGCATCGAAGACGAGCACGCGGCTCTAGAGGCTATCAAGCTGTGTTGGGCGTCGCTGTGGGGGCCGTCGGTGCGGGCATATAGGAAGAAAGAACGGATATCCGACGTCGATCTTGCCATGGCGGTTGTGATCCAGGTGATGGTGCCCGCCCGCCACGCCGGAGTTGTCTTCACCCGAGACCCGCTCGGCGATCCGGAAACTGCCCGCATCGAGATCGTAGAGGGTCTCGGCGAGGCACTCGTATCAGGGGAGGTGACTCCAGACGACTATCGCGTGGATCGAGCGACCCTGAGGGTGCGGGGTTCCCAAGCCGGCGAAGCGCCCGCCTTCATAGAGGACCTTGTGCGCATGACGCTGCGAGTCGAACGCCGCTTTGGAGCCCCGATGGATGTCGAATGGGCTCATGACGGCCACCAATTGCTTCTCCTCCAGGCTCGGCCGATAACCATTCAAGGCTTCCATCGGCCTGACGACGACGGTTTTGATACCGTCCCAGAACCGGGCAACACGTACACCCCATACGGCCTCGCCGAGATGCTCCCAGGCGTCATGCCACCGCTCCTGTGGAGCATCAACGCCCCAATGTTGGATAATGCTTTTCGGCGGCTTTTCGCGGATCTTGAAATACCGCCACCGAGGGTCGCAGGCACGTTCCTCACCATCGGTCGGTTCCGCGGTCGCGCAGCACTCAACCTCAGCGTCCTCAAGGAGGCGGCCGCATCGATGCCTGGCGGTTCGGCCGCGGAGGTCGAAAGACAGTACCTCGGCAGGGCAGTGTCCGAGGATCTCGGGGATGAAGCAGATCAGAAGACCGGAATCCGCCAGACAATCGCGGGTCTCAAGTCGCTGCGGGTGCGCAAACGAGTCGAGGACGAAGTCGCCCTGTTCTCTGACGCCGTTGAGTTCATTCTCGCCATCGGAGCAGACCTTGAGGCTCTCCCCATCCAGCGGCTACTGACCTACCGAGCGAGAATCCGAGATCTAGCGTGGCGTGGTTACGAGGCTGAGATCGCCGCTTCCGCGGGAGCGGCCGCGGCATATCGGGGGTTAGAGATTGCCTTGGAGCGTTGGGCCGGAAGAGACGATGCTGCGCTCTGGGCCCAGAGATTGACCGCAGGACCAAACCCGAGCGAGCAAGCGGGCACCAACTGTGCAGGCGAATTGTGGGACCTCTATGTCGCGGACGTGCAGAACCAGCCACCTTGTGATTACTTGATCAGTGGACCAGTCGAGACCACGGAGGCTCGGCTTGAGGCACTCGGCGAGGATGGCGCACGGTTTGTGACGGCGGTCCATCGCACTATGCGGCACTTCGGAAGCATGGCGCTGTACGGAGACGTCACCTGGGATGAGGATCCGGCGATGGTCTGGGAGTGTGTTGCATCCATGGCGCGGTGCGACGTCGACGGCCACAACATCTCCCCGGCACCCCGCATAGCCGCCACCAGGCAGAGCCGAGACGAGGCTTTTGACGAACTCGTTGCGGGTTTCAAGAGTTCGTGGAAATGGCGTCTTACGAGGATCATGACGGGCCAAGTCGTCGACATGCGACGACGGATGCTTCGCAAGTTAGCGGGCGACGCTACCCAGTTCTTGAGTCTTCGAGAACGCGCGAAGGCCGCTCTATTGATCCTTGGGGGAGAGGAACGCCGACTAATCAAGGAAGCAGCCCGCCGACTCGTTGGGTCCGGCATGATCAACGCCCTCGATGATGTCCTCATGCTCTCGGACCAAGAATTGGCCCTCATGCTGGTAGGGGAAGAACCCGTATCTGTTGAGGAACTCGCGCGGCGCTCGAATGCGCACGAACAAGCCAAGCTCGGCGATCCGCTGCCGCAAACATTCACCGGGCAACCCGGCGTTGAGGTCTTCGAGCCTGTCGATGGGCAACAGCTGAATGGATGGGCGGCAAGTCCCGGCACTACCCGCGGTCGGGTACGTCTTCTCGCGACAGTGGCGGACGGTGCAAAGCTTGAAGCGGGCGATGTTCTGGTCGCCAGGAGTACCGACCCCAGTTGGACGCCGCTGTTTCTGATCGCCGGTGCCATTGTTCTCGAAGAGGGCGGGCCGCTCTCGCACGCCGCAATCGTCGCCCGCGAGTTTGGGATTCCCGCTGTTCTCAACGTCAAGGGCGCACTGCGCTCGCTCGAAGAAGGTGCCGAGGTCGAAGTCGACGGCACTGTTGGAACCGTCACCTTGCTCGACGACTTCAGGGACGCCGCATGAGGCGCTTCACCGAGTACGAACTGCTGACATCCCCACTGCGAAGAGATCTCACGGTTACAGACGATGCCCCTGGGCTCAACGTCTTCGTCCCGGGTCTCATGGGGGCAGGGATACTGCTGTCGGCAGGAATTCTTGTCAGCGACGGCATCAAGAAACTATTCCCCAACAGCGGCACAAGAAGGCGTATAGACGTTACCCGCGGGGTCCAACGAATTGTCGCCGACGTTGCCGCTGCGGCAGGAGTCGCTATCAACGAGGACAATATCTCCCGGCGTAAGCTCCGCAGTGTTGCCTGGTATACATTCGGGGCGGCCACCGCCGCGGTCGTTGCGTTCGCGTCGGTGTCCCGCGGAATCGAGGCGTATGCGACCGCCGGACTCTTCGAAGAGAACGCCATCGCTATCGTGTTCGGTTCTGTGGTAGCAGCGATCGCAACAGCGTTTGCGGTCGTGTTAGCGTTACTGGCGTTGGGCAGAAATCGGCGTATTCCCGGTATCACCGCCTTGATGGAATCGACCGCCCTGGGGCGGCTCAACGCACCACCAGAGAGCAGACTGGATCGGGCACGGCTGCTCATCCCCGAGTTTCAAGAAGGAGATACGCGATGAACAAAAGACGTATTGCAACAGTCAGCCTCTTTGGCTTCGTCGGTTACGCCGGCATCTACATATTTATCTACCTGTGGCGTGCCTTTCGGGTTGCAGAACCCGAAAACCTTCAGTACGTTGCACTGTGGCACGGCGATAACTTTTCCCGTTCGATTCTGGTTTCAGTGCTCTTCCTGATCGGGCTGGTCGTGATGCTCCACGTGTCGCTTCTCAGACGTCAAGGTGGATCCGGGCAGATCACGCTACGGTTGGATGTTCAGGAATGGCTTGTACGACAGGCAGAGGCGACGAACGAGGACCCATCTCGTTTGGCCGATCGGGCGATCAGCACCTACCGGGCCCGCGTCGAAGGCACAAGGACGACGAGCTAGCGGCGCTCGGGGTCCGGTGTTTCCCAGCTACTCACTGATGCGGGTTCGGGTGCTGAACTCGCATCCCAGCTCGCCACCAAAGTGGTGCCCGCGCAGCGACCATGCAACGGTGATCACAAACGCGGTTCCGACGAGGAGAGCCCCAACAACGTCCGAAAACCAATGGACGTCGAGATAGACCCGCGAGATCGCGACGCCGAGGATGATTGTGGTGGCCGCGACATAGCCCGCGACACGCACCGCCGTCCGATTGGATGAACGCCACAACACCGCGGCGAGCACCCCGTAGAATCCGACCGTTGCCAGCACATGTCCACTGGGAAAGGACGGGCCGTTACCCGGAACCAAACGCGCAAGGTCAGGACGAGGTCGGTCGACGATCGTTTTGAGGGCGTATTCGAGCGGCGGGTTGGCTAGGAAGGCGATGGTCATCACAGTGAGCGCTCTCTGACATCGCCCGGTCCGCACCACCCACACAGCCAAAAGAAGCAGCAGGGTGCCAATTGTCCATCGGCTCCCGAGACGAGTGACCCATATCATTGTCTCGTTTAACCAGGGCCTACGCAGCTCGATCAATTCCTCTTGAACCGTGCCATCGAGGCTCACAATCCACGACGCCCTTGACGCCACCAAGACGGCCAACACAACGAAGGCAGCGATGGAGGTGACAAACAGCTGAAACCCGGGACCTCGGTTGATGGACCGCTGAACTGTTTGTCTCCAACGTGAAATCTCAGTCTTCGTCGTCGACATAGTCCAGCGTCTCCATAGTCATAGCAACTCAAACAGTGTGTCATATATGCCCAGGGCTCCGCGTAACCACATCATTCTCGGCGTACCGTGACGTTCCTTGCGTTTCGAGGTCGGGCGGTGCGCGGAGCTAGATCGCACAAGCGTGTACCGGCGCGCCTCAAGAGCGGGCCCTCGAATATCGATAGATGCCGGGGACGCCTCCAGCCACCCTTATCGGGAGATCGGGTATTTCAATGTCGAAAATTCTTAAGAAAGTCATCAAAACCGGTTCGGGGCATCTTGCGCCGACTGAAAGCATCGAGGCCGTTCTGGGCGTTGCCACATCCGGACAGATTGTGGCCCACAGCGTGGGCGGGATTGCGGGAATGGTCGTGAACAAGAAATTGCAGGCCAAACGCGCCGCCGCCGATGGGGATGGGACTCAACGACTTTACGGAGGTTCTCCAGCGCTACGGTGTCGCCGCAGAAATGGCGTGACGCCAACTCCCCGGAGGAACCAGTCGCCCGGGCGCTTGCAAACCAGGTAGCCTCGCTCGGGCGTCGAATCTTGCAATCGTCTGCGGAACCGCAGCTGCGGTTATCCATGGGCTGTTTTTCACCGCTGAGTCGCTTATGTGGGGTAATCCCCGCGTCATGAAGGTGTTCGGTGTACCCAGGGATGATGCTGAAGTGCTGAGACTACCGATGCTCAACTAGGGTTTCTACAACGTGTCCCTCGCCGGGGGAATGGTGTATGGACACGTCGTCGATGACACCGCGCTCGTTGGCACGATCAGCGCCATAATGGTCGGAGAGGGCATCGTGCTGTTTGCAAGCAAACGATCTGCATTGGTGGGCACATTGATCCATGCCCCCCGCCGGCGATAGCTCTATTTACGCTGGCCTAGTGGCCTCATGCAATGACTGACGCCATCGCACCAGACGCAATGATCGCGCGGCTCCAGGGGCGAACAGTCGCCCGCAACCAATCGGCCTCGTCTTGCCCTATGGCAAGCCAGGGTGCCATTGCTGCCTCGTCTGTCGCCACTTCGATGGACTCCCGCTCACTGGCACCGTGTTCCGTAAGCCTTCCGTCAGCGTCGACATAACCCAGGCCGATGAGTACACGGTCAGCCTCCTTCCAGGCCTCGACGCTAAATCCTCGGGTCTTCTTGTAGAAGTCTTCTTTTGGTCCGGCGGGGCTTGCGGTGTACCAGGCATGGGCGACAACCGGATCGATCCGCCGCTGCGTCAACACCGCGTTGTGGCCGTCGCCGCGGAACTCGCGAAACAACGTGAGCGCGTGCCATAACACCAGGTGCGGTTCAGCGGGGGGAACCACCGCAGCGGTCGCGGCGAACAAGACACGGCCTTCGTTAGGGCACGCGGCGGCAGCGAGAGACGCTAACTCAGCGGCCTTGCGCATCTCTTGAGAATCGACTTCAGATCCGAGTATCCTTCGAAGGGCCCGGTCAACTGCGCGGAATCGAGCCGCTATTAGGGCCTCGGGGGTTGTGGACTCCCAGCATGCCGGGATGTATCGGCGTACCGCTGATTCGGCAAAACCGAAAAACGAAGCATGCACGACCTCAGGTCCGACTCGACCCATTGGCGCCGACCGCGATGCGAGGTAGTGGGCTCCACGACGCTCAAGACCGGCTTGAACGTATTCTTCCGTGGCTTCGGGGACGAAATACACCATTGAGTGGAACGACTCCAACGTGCCCCACATTTTCCTAGCAATGATCGTGTCCACTTCGTATTCCTCACGTCCACTGGGCATCGTCTGTCCAATACCGAGACTAGCGCTCAAGCCCTGTTCGCTGATGCCGATGGTGAGGAGGCGCTGGTGACACTCGACCGCGCTCTCATGCGGAAAACCTTGCTTATGGGACTCGCTATCACACTGGTCTTCGCCACCGGCGGTTTGGCGTCGGCTAGCCCAGTGCCGCCCGATGGCACATTTGTAGACGATGACGGTTCGGTGCACGAGGCATCGATCGAGGCGATCGCCCAGGCGGCGATCACGTCGGGGTGCGCCCCGTTACAGTTTTGCCCAAATGACCCTGTCACACGTGGGCAGAGGGCCGGCACACCCGGAAGCGGCAACGGGGGATCCATAACCCTCGACGGCGTCGCAATCTACGACAGCAATGCTCGTGAGGGTGGCGGCGGAATATTCTTCGTATCTAACAACCGCACCGGTACGCTGACGATTCGCAACTCGGTCTTGAGGCGCAACGTCAGCGAGCGGTTCGAGACCGCAGGACTTCCGGGAATCTTTGTGTTGTCGGCGGGCACACCCGCGATTGAGAACTCGATCATCGAATAGATGGCGGGTGCCATCGGTCTTCAACTGACAACGACGGTCTTGATGTTGAGGAATTCGTGCATACCGATGGTCGCCAATTCGCGGCCGTAGCCGGATGCTTTGATACCGCCAAAAGGTAGTCTCGGGTCTGAGGCGACGATCGCATTCACGAAACACGCTCCAGCCTGGAGCCGATCGCGTGCCATCCGCTCACCCCGGGCGATGTCCTTTGTGAACACCGCGGCACCCAAACCGAACTCGCTGTCATTCGCCAGGGTTACGGCGTCTTCTTCATCCCTAAATGATGTGATGCTGGCGACCGGCCCGAAGGTTTCTTCGGAGAACACGGCCATCCCGGACACAACGTCGGCCAGTATCGTCGGAGGGTAGAACGCACCAGGCCCATCGGGAATCGCTCCTCCTAGTACTAGTCGGGCCCCCGCATCGACCGAACGAACCACCTGTCCATGGAGTTCATCGCGCAAGTCGCGCCTCGCCAAAGGACCCAATGTTGTCGTTGCGAGCATCGGATCTCCCATTACAGCGCCACCCATTGCAGTAGTGAGTTTTGCGGTGAACTCCTCAAGAATGGACATGTGGACGATGAATCGCTTGGCAGCAATGCACGACTGGCCACCGTTGAGCATACGACCTGCTGCACAGACGTCGACGGCGAGGTCCACGTCGGCGTCATGGAGCACGAGGTACGGGTCGGAACCGCCGAGTTCGAGAATCGTCTTCTTGAGCAGTCCTCCAGCTTTCGAAGCAATCGCCCTGCCCGCCGCATCTGACCCGGTGAGGGTTGCGGCCACGATCTTTGGATGGTCGAGAACCTCGGTGACTCTGTCGGCAGGGAGCACGACCGTTCTAAAGAGTCCGTCGGGGAAACCCGCTTGGACGACCATTTCATCGATCTTCAGCGCTGCACCCGTGACGTTCGACGCGTGTTTCAATATCCCGCCGTTCCCCGCCATCAAAGCCGGTGCGAGGAAGCGAAACACCTGCCAGAACGGAAAGTTCCAAGGCATCACGGCCAGGATCACGCCGAGCGGACGGTAGGCAACGTAGCTCTTTGACCGCCCAGTCTCGACGGGCAGATCGTCCAGCATCTGCCGCGCGCCGTCGGCGTAATAGCGACACACCCATGCACATTTGTCCGCCTCCGCGAGGCCCTGTGTGACAGGTTTCCCCATTTCGAGCGCCATGAGTTCCGCGAGCTCCTGGCGCTGCGCGGTGAGAACTTCAGCAAGGTTACGCATGTGCACCGCCCTTGTGGCCAAGACAACGTGCGCCCATTCCTCCTGGATGGCCGCCGACGTGTCGATCGCGCGTCGTACAGATTCGGGCGAATGCGGCGTGTACAAGGCGATCGTTTCGCCTGTCGTGGGATTAACCGATTGTGCCATCTGCGTACTCACCTTCGTCGCGGCCACCCTAAGTCGCCGAGATCATCGGGATTCCAGCAAGAATAAGGGCTACGCCGCCCCACTGGACCGGCCGCAGCCGCTCACGCAATATGAGCCATGCCAGGACCACGGTGCTCACAGGGTACAGGCCGCCGAGAACGACAGCTTGGACAACCGGCCCCCTTTGGAGCGCCACGATGATCAACACCGCAGCCGCGGACCCGATCAACCCGCCCGCCATGTTGAGTCTGAGATCGCGGCGGCTTACCAAAAATCCACCTGTCTTTACCCACACGAGCACTGTCACAACGGGCAAGGCGGCTGCCCGTGCGGCGACGAGCGGCCACAAACCTGCGCCCGATGAAGTTTGTGCCAAGCCCAAAAAGAAAGCAGCAAACGCAACCCCTGCAAGAACCGCAAGTCCAATTGCCTTTCGGGACACACCGGCCGAAGACCCCTGTGTGTCACCCTGGGTGACCAAAACGATGCCACCCAGCGCCGCAACAGAACCGACGACGAACAGCGGACCTGCCGAGTCGCCTTGTGCAAGACCGCCCGCCACTGACAGAACAGCACCGACGACCGCAGCGATCGGGGCGACCGCACTGATCGGCCCATGCGTAAACGCTGCGTAAAGCGCGATGAGGCCCACGATGACTCCAAGGCCGGCAACGGCGCCTGCGACAAGGTCCGTGGTGGTTACCTCGGGTGCTGGGACGACGACGGCCACGAGCGCAAATGCCAAGAAACTTGCGATCTGTTCACCAAATGCCACACGGAAGACTGATGACCTTCTTGCCAGCCACCCGCCAATAAAATCAGAGGTGCCAAAGAGCAACGCTCCGAAAATGGCAAGAGTGGCAGTCACACGGCTCCTTGAAAGGGCGATCCTACCAACGCCAGCGCATCCCGGATGTCTAATGGTTGCAGGATACGGCGATAGAACTATTCGTTCGCTTGACTGCGTCATAGAGGGACAACCATTGAGGAGGCCAAGATGCGTTCTACAACAAGGGTCTTTGCAGCACTCATACTGCTCGTCCTGATCGGCGCTGCGTGTAGTAGCTCGTCCGACAGCGGTGCGTTCGATCATTCATCGCCCGATGTGACGTCGGCCGGTGCCCAAGCGTTCCAAGGAGAAGTCGAACTCCAGGTCGGCGCGACCGCCACAACACAGGGCTCGGCCGCCGAGGCCGTGGCAGTGGACGCCCCGCTAGTCGCCCGCAAGGTCGGCGATGGGGGAGTGGTGGCTGCAAAGGTTGCGAACATTGGCCGCAACATCATTTTCACCGCTGACATGACAGTTGCAGTTAGCGACGTGGCGGCGACAAGCCGCCAAGCTATCTCCGTGATCAACGGGCATGGCGGATTCCTATTTGGCCAAAGGACGATCGGCGGCTCTGAACCGAGCAGCGTCTTGACGTTCAAGGTACCGCCGGAGAACTTTCTCCGAGCGCTCGACGACCTCGGCACTATCGGTGAGGTGCGTGACCAGCGAATTACGGCCGACGACGTCACAGAACGGATCGTTGACCTTGAAAGCCGCATTGTCACAGCAGAGGCCAGCGTTGCTCGGTTGCGCGCCTTTCTTGAACAGGCAACTGACGTGAAGACGGTCACAGAGCTTGAGACCCAGCTCCTGCAACGAGAAACTGATCTTGAGACCCAGCGGGGCCAACTGCGCACCACCCAGAGACTGGTCGATCTGGCGACGATTGTCATCAATCTCACCGAAGCCGCCAGCCGCACGGCGATCTCCGTTGCTGTCTCTGCGTATCCGGGTACTGACGGGGGAGCGTCCTGTCCTGGAGCGGGCACGGCGGTCGTCGACGAAGGCGAGCAGGCGACTGTGTGCTGGGAAGTGACCAACACCGGTGATACCCCACTTACAGAGTTTGCGATAACAGACAACGTCCTAGCGATCGAGCTCAAGGACCTCGTGGTCGTCTTTGGTGACCCGACCGGCGTGCTCGAAACGGGGCAGTCCTTCGTCGTCGCACACGAGATTCCATTGGAGCGCAACCTCAGAACACAGACTCGGATCACCGCCAAGCCGGCGGATGAGAACGGTGTGCCTATGGCCGGACGCGCTATCAGCGACACCCAGGGGATTGCTCTGCGTGCCATGGATTCAGGTGATGGACCCGGGTTCAGGGACAGCTTCGGCGCCAGCGTCGAGGCGCTGCAGGGTCTGACTGGATTCATCGCCCTGGTGGCCGGCGCCGCCGTGCCGTTCTTGTGGGTTCCGATTGTGGTGTGGGTGTTGAGGCGTAGGTTCTTGCGCACACCAGATGAACATGCAACGACAAGCGCTCTTGCAACGGGCGAGTCGCAGTAATCTGGCGATGTGGAACAAGTTCCACGTTACTCAATTGGCGATTTTCTTGCCGATGCCCGCGCCAAGATCGAACGTTTGAGTCCAGCGGACGCCTTCGTCGCCCAACGTCGCGGCGCAACCATTGTCGACATCCGCACCGCCGCCGACCGCACCGCCGAGGGAGCCATCCCGCATGCGGTTGTCATCGCCCTGTCGGTGTTGCCGTGGCGCATGGACCCAGACGCCGAAGCGACCGACAGACGCGTGAACGATCTAAGCCACCACATGATTCTCGTGTGCAACGACGGGTATTCCTCAAGCTGGGCAGCCGCGGTGCTATCCGACATCGGCTTCACCGCAATCAGCGACATCAGCGGCGGCTTCCGAGCCTGGAGAGCAGCCGAGCTTCCCACAGTGGGAAGTAGTGGGGTTCCACCAAAGCCCGTCTAGCTTTACATAACGTGGATTATAGGCGCTTCGTTCTATGTTGCGGCATGGCCGCTACCTTTGAACGGTGTCTTCCGGGCCGCGGCCCGGGCATGGTGGCATCCTCCTCAAACTGGGTCAATGTTATCAACGTGTCTCGTGAGGGGTCGGCGCCCTCTATCCGCTACCAGAATCAACGCGCACCAGTTCGATGCCCAATTTCACCAAAGGTTTCATCCGGACAGGCGTTTCGCATCCTGACGTGTTGGTAGCTTCCACAACCAGCGTGTTTGGCGTTTTTGGGGAGTTCTTCTTCGTACTGGAACCTCGGGCGTGAACCGTCACTGTGACGTAAAGGGGCGTTCCTGCTGGTCTTTCACCCAGATGTGATAGGCGAAAGCTGCCGGCAGATTTGTACCTGCGCCAGGCGGTGGTGGCCAACTGGATCGGAACAATGTGACTACATGAGGAAATAGTGCGTAACACTTGTCCCATGAACGCGTCTTGTATATCGACATGGGAAAACGCGTGGGTGTTGAGGAACTTCATAGGTACGCACATGCGCTGATGGACCGCGCAGGTACTCAGCATGATTTCCCTGAAAGGTTTCACCGGGAGCCGCAGACGCTTACGCGATTCCTACGTACCCCACGTGTCGCTGTCGCCTCCGTTGGCCTAGTTGTCTTCGGAAACTTAGGCATGGCAGCCGCAAGCGATGGAGCGGCTCCCGGTGATATTCTCTATTCGATCGACCGAGTGTACGAACGGTTGGCAAGCTTTGTCGGGTTCGACCTCGGCGGTCCTAGCGAACGTCTCGATGAGGCCCGTGTCATGCTGGTCCGGGGCGAATCGGATGCGGCTTTGATGCTCGTGTCCGAGGCAGTCATAGATACCGATCAGATGCTCGCTGGCGACATTGAGGACCTGGCTGCGGCGATTCATGGTCCCGCTTCGCCGTCGAGTGACCCCGCCGACTTAGAACCTTCGGTCACCGCTCTGGTAGCCGCAGCGGAGAGCTTCGTCAACGCTGCACCTTCGGGTGTTGGCATTGCAAGAGCAGAACTCATAGGACGCTCCAACGACGTCGCTGTTGCCGGAGGGTCCGAGTGGCGGGTGCCACCAGGCCACAACAGTGGGTTTGTGCCGCCAGGTCAGAACGATGAGTTCATACCACCAGGCCAACCCGATGGTTCGCTTCCCCCGGGTCAGGACGACGATTTCACTCCCCCGGGTCAGGACGACGATTTCACTCCCCCGGGTCAGGACGACGATTTCACTCCCCCGGGTCAGGACGACGATTTCACTCCCCCGGGTCAGGACGGCGGCAGCGAGAATAGTTCCGGTGGTAACGGAAACGGAAACGAGGACGGGTAGGGCCATGGACGTTCAACAACGTATAGGCTGGACGACAACGCTAAAGGACGCTGTGTGTTCGGACCGACTAATTGCATGTCGCGATCAACCAAAGATCCAAAGCTGGTCGGATGAATCCCGAACCGTGGCCGCCCACTGTTGCTTCAGTCAAGGCCGCGCAGAACGGCGATCCAACTGCGCTCGAGGCCGTCTATCGGACAATGCAACCGCGTCTCGCGGCATTTCTCCGGTATCAAGGATTCAGCCAAACCGTACAGGAAGACATTGCGGCAGACGTCTCCGAGACAGTTCTTACGAAGATCTCGACGCTGAGAAACTCGGGTACGTTCGAAGCGTGGTTCTGGGCGATTACCCGCAACCAAATCCGAGCTTGGCTCCGAGCCAAACGGCGCGACGCACAAAAGAACGAACCCGCGGAACCCGAACCCGCCACGCTGGACGAAATCGTCATCGCCAAGGAAGAGCACTCGGACATTCGCCTGGCTCTGTCCCACCTGTCGGACCAGGATCGACACCTGTTATGGATGCGCGAGATCGAGGGCCTCTCGTACAAGAACATCGGTACGATCGTTGGAGTGGCCCCCGGCACCGTACGAGTACGGTGCCACCGGGCACGCCGGAAGTTGGAGGTAGCGTATGAAGATCTTCGCCAAGAACACCCCTCGGGTGCCACACCTGACTCGTGAGTCCGGCGAGGAAACTCACCAACCCAGCCGATCTTCTCGTTTCAGGCGTTCGGAGTCAGGCGCGGCCCTCGTTGAATTCGCAATGGTCCTCCCGTTGCTCTTGATACTGCTCTTCGGAGTCATCGAGTCTTCGTGGGCGTTCGCTCAAATAAGCGATGTTCGTTTCGGAGCCCGCGAGGGTGCCAGAGCGGCGGCGGTGAATGTTGGCGATGTTGACATCGTGGGTCAACTCGTCTGTGATCGGATGGACATCATCCTTCCCAACCAGAACGTATCGGTGCAACTCACTCCGCTTGCAACGTCGCCGACGGTGAGCGGAGAAGGATCGGTGGGAGCATCGGCTCAAATAACCGTCGCCGCCGACCTTAAAACGCTGACTGGGTTCTTCGATGCTGTCTTCGGTAACAAATCGCTGACGTCGACCATCGAGTTCCGCGTTGAGCAGCCTGCCGGAGGCTCGGGCGATGTTGCGTGGTGGGCTGGCGGGACGTTCATGTGCTCTTGAGTAAAACGACTTCACGCGAAGATGGGGCAACCGCAATCACGGTGATGATTGTCCTGACGGTCCTTCTAGGTTTCGCCGCGATAGCTGTTGACGGTGCTGCGGCATGGGCACTGAAGCGCCAAGATCAGTCTGCTGCGGACACGGGGGCCGTTGCCGGCGCAATATTTACCGCCAATCGAACCAAGGCCCAGGCGATGGTTGACGCCGAGACCGAAATCATCCGGATAACGTTTGCGACCGTCTCACCGGACATGACCCTAGCTGAGTGGACTACCGAGTGGGCGAACTGTGCCGACCCGAACAAGCCCGCTCGTTTCGTCGAACCTCCCAACAGCAAATGCATCTCCTTCACATCGAATCTGAGTGAGGTGCGTGTCCAGACACCGATAATCCCGTGGGCAACAGCGTTCGGAGGCATATTCGGGGTAAGTCAGCTGGACACGTCCGCAGCGGCGGAGGTCAACACGAACCTGATCTCTCAGGGCGGAGTGTTGCCCTTCGGTATCCCAGGAAACGCCGCGAACGAGACTGAAATTTGCTTGAAGACAGGCGCAAACCCTCAGAATATCGCCCCTTGTGATGGGCCCG
>JADFQA010000029.1 GCA_022562055.1 Acidobacteriota bacterium
GATACGTCGATCGGAAGCCCGCGGTCGACCAGCATCGAAACCACCTCCGGGTCCTCCAGGCAGCGCACGCCGTGGCCGATTCGCTTTGCGCCAAGTGCGATGATCGCACCACGCACGCTTTCGGCGCCCACTGTCTCGCCCGCATGGGGTATCGATTCGAGACCAGCGGCGCGTGCCTTGTCGAACACCAGCTTCCATGGCTCGGGTGGGAACCCCACCTCCGGCCCACCGAGACCCACGGCGACTACCCCATCGGGTGCATTTGTACCGGCGACGTAGTCGACCGCATCGAACCCGGTTTGGACATCGAGGTGGCGGGAATTGTCAACAATCCAAGCTAACTCGACACCGAGCCTCGCGGCTGTTGCCCGGCCGGCGTTGAGACCGGTGGTGATCTCTCTCTCGGTCATCCCATTCATCTGATGCCACACGGGAGAGAAAAACACCTCGGCGTACCGAGTGTTTTCGTCGGCCATCTCGCCTGCCATCTCGCTCACGATCAGTTCAAGATCTTCAGAGCGACGCAGCACTTTCGTTGTTTTGAGGAACAGGTCAACGAAACTCGGAAAGTCGCCGAACACGTAGGACTCAGCAAGCTCCTCTACCGATTCGACGCCAATATCAATCCTATGCTCTTGCGCCAGCGCAAAGACAGTCGCCGGTCGGATAGACCCTTCAAGATGCCGATGCAGTTCGACCTTCGGCAATCCTGCAATGAATTCCTTCATGCAACAACCCTACCAACCCCCCGCACCCACGCTTTTTCCGATTCTTGCGCTACGTCGTGCCGCATACGGTCGAATTTAGCGCCAGAATCCAGAGCTGCGCCAGGCCATATTTCTGGCGCTTTCTGGTGCCGTATACGGTCGTGGTTAGCGCCAGAATCCAGGGAGTTAAGACAGGTCGGTAGTTGCGACCTCTGATGCTGCGGTTAGCCAACCGAGGCGGGCGAGCTGCTGGACGAAACTACCGATGGACCCGGTCGTCTTGAGCACGATCGACCCAGACCCACCAGAATCCTCAACCACGGACAACACACGGCGTGCCACCGCTGGTGCCGGGTCGACAATGTCCACACCGGGTGGGATCAATTCTCGAATGCGATCGATGAGAAACGGATAGTGTGTGCATCCGAGCACGATCCGATCGGCTCCCGCGGCAAGCATCGGTTGCAGATACTTCTCAAGCAGCGGCACCGCTGCGTCAAGGTCGCCCGCCTCGATGAGATCGACAAGCCCCACCCCGCGTTGTTCGACAATCGTCACGCCGTCGGCGTGCCGTTCGACCACGTCGGCATACAGCTCAGCATCCAGAGTGCCCGAGGTCGCCAAGACACCAACGACCCCGGTCACCGACGTCTCCGCGGCGGGTTTCACAGCAGGCTCCATGCCCACAAACACCACATCGGAGAACACTTCTCGAAGCTCATGCAACGCCGCGCCCGAAGCCGTGTTGCATGCAACGACCACGACTGACGATCCCTGACGCACAAACCATTCGGTGATCTCAGTTGCCCGAGTCTTCAGCGACGTCAACGTCCTCTCGCCGTACGGTGCCCAGGCCTGATCGGCGAGATAGATGAAGTCGCTGCTCGGGAGGACCTCGCGCAGCTCTCGGAGAACGGTCAGGCCCCCAATCCCAGAGTCGAAGACTCCAATCGGGGACCGCACCGCTACTCGGACCACTCGTTCAGCAGCGTGTCAGACAGGTGCGGTGTGTAGAGCGCCGGTTCGAGCAGAAACGAATCGTGGCCTTTGTCTGAATGCACGGTGATGCGACGCGCGGGGACATCCGCTAAAGCTAACAGCCGCATCAACTCGGACTGCTCCTCAGCATAGAAACACACATCAGAATCGATGGAGAAGACCATGTAGCGCTGATGTTTACACGCAGTGAACAGGTCCTCGAAACCGGCAACCTCGGCTTCACCAACCAGGTCGAACTGCTGCCAGGCAGACATCAGCCGGAGGTAACTGTTGGCGTCAAAACGTTTCACAAATTTGGTGCCCTGATGCCACATGTACGACTCCAAGGGATGCTGAATCGTGTAAGTCCCCGGCCCCGCGCCACCCCTGACGATTTCCTCGCGCGCTCGTCGCTGCATTGCCTCCAACGAAACGAAAGCCTTATGACCAATCATCCTTGCTAGGCGAAGTCCGCTGTCCGGGTGCGGACCGTCGTAATAATCGCCACCTGCAAAGTCGGGATCGTTCTGGATTGCGTTGATCTGTTCAAAGTTGTGGATGATCTGCAACGGCGTCGGATTCGCACCCGCTGCAATGGGGATAACTGTCTCGACGAGGTCGGGGTACCGAGTGGCGAGCGACATTGCACAGACACCACCGGTGGAACCACCGACAACGGCGTGAAGGCGCTCGATGCCGAGATGACGGATGAGCTCCACCTGCGAATCGACGATGTCCGCAAGACCCACGTCTGGGAACGAACTGCCATACGGTTTCTCGGTCCGAGGGTTGATCGAAGCTGGCCCGGTCGACCCGTAACACCCCCCGAGGTAGTTGACACAAATAACAAAAAACCGGTCGGTGTCTAGAGCTTTTCCGGGACCAATAAAGGCGTCCCACCAACCATCGTGCATCTCCTCCACCCAGCGACCGTCAGTGCCGGCGACCTCAGTCGTCACACCAGCCGCATGGTGCGTGCCGGTAAGTGCATGAAACAAAAGCACACCGTTTGACTTGTCGACGTTCAGAGTACCGTACGTCTCGTACGCAAGCGTGACCTGGTCTAACGAACCACCCGCCCGTAACCGGAACGGATCAGCGGAGGATCCGAAGGTGAAATACTGGGTTGCCGTTTTGCCGATGCTCATGTTCAACTCGTCTAGCCGGAGCGCTGAACCCGAACATTAACGCCGGGTCAGCCTCTCTCATGCCACCAACAGGATGCCGACCTTGACGATCCGTCTACAGCCACTAAGGTCCACGCAAGCTCAAGCAGCAAACGGATCATAAGGGAGAGCGCGCAAGCAAAATCTCGTAACGAGAAGTCAACAACAGATCATCTAGAAAGGTGGAGGGATCAGGCCCTGTGAAGCCTTGGCAACCATCCCGAATGGGAACGGTGCCACTTCCTGCTCCCGGCGATGCCGGAGAGAACGATGGGATGCGACCCAGTGCGCGTTATATCTTCACCGCCTCTCCCCCGAACCTGGGAGGTGGTTTTTTTGTTCTTTTGAGGCACCGCCTCCTTCGACTCGGAACGCCGTTGTTCATCACCAACGACGAAGGAACCACAACAATGAGCGATACATATCGTTTCGAAACACTGCAAATTCATGCAGGCCAAGAGCCAGACCCGACGACCAATTCCCGTGCGGTCCCCATCTACCAAACGACGTCGTATGTCTTCAACGACACCGATCACGCAGCCAATCTGTTTGGTCTTAAAGAGTTCGGAAACATCTACACCCGGATCATGAACCCGACAAACGACGTCCTGGAGAAGCGCCTCGCTGCGCTCGAAGATGGAGTTGCAGCCGTTGTGACGGCGTCCGGTCAGGCCGCCCAGTTTGTAGCAATCGCAAACATCGCCCAGAGCGGTGACAACATTGTGTCTACCAGCTACCTGTATGGCGGCACTTACAACCAGTTCAAGGTGACCCTGCCGCGGCTCGGTATCAACGTGAAATTTGCAGCCGGAGATGACCCTGACAGCATCGCGGCGTTGATCGACGAAAACACCAAGGCCGTGTATCTGGAGTCGATCGGAAACCCGCAGTACAACGTCCCAGACTTCCGGCGGATTGCAGACATCGCACACGAAGCTGGAATCCCGCTGATCGTCGATAACACTTTCGGCGCTGCTGGGTACCTGGTGCGGCCCATCGAGCACGGTGCCGATGTCATTGTGGCGTCGACTACCAAGTGGATTGGCGGACACGGCACTTCGATCGGTGGTGTTGTGATCGACGCAGGAACGTTCGACTACGGGACTGAGAAGTTCCCATTGTTCAACGAGCCTTCGCCCGCGTATCACGGGCTTAACTTCGGCGAAGTGTTCGGACCCAACGGACCGTTCGGCAACATTGCGTTTGCAATCCGTGCTCGCGTCGAAGGTCTTCGTGACTTTGGCGCGGCGCCGTCGCCATTCAACTCGTTCCTACACCTGCAGGGGCTGGAGACTCTGTCCTTGCGTGTCCAACGTCATGTCGACAACGCTCTTGAGATCGCTACCTGGCTCGAAGGTCATGACAAGGTCGCATGGGTGAACTACCCGGGTCTAGAGAGCCACCCCAGCAATGAGAATGCTAGGAAATACCTCAAGCACGGGTTCGGTGGTGTCCTGTCCTTCGGACTCGACGCAGGGTACGAGGGTGCGCAAACGTTCATCAACAATGTCGAGCTTGCGTCACATCTCGCCAACGTGGGAGACGCGAAGACTCTCGTCATCCACCCGGCATCGACGACTCATGCCCAGCTTTCGGACGAGGAGAAAGACGCCACCGGCACACCGAACGATCTCGTACGCATATCTGTAGGTATCGAGCACATAGATGACATCAAGGCCGACCTCGAAAAGGCACTTGGCGCGGTCTCGTAAACCTGAATGCGTATGGTGAGGGGTCCGCGTGCGATGCGGATCCCTCACCTAGGTACCCGGCGTCTACGCTTGCAGCAATGAGTAACGCGGGGTCCACTGATGGGCAAGACGTACGACAACATAACCCCGGCGATTGCCAGGTTCATCGCCAATCAGCCGATGTTCTTCGTTGCGACCGCACCCCTCGCCAAAGACGGTCTTGTGAACGTTTCCCCGAAGGCGCTCGACGGCACCTTCGTGGTCGTTGACGACCATCGGGTTGCGTACATCGATCTGATGGGATCAACAGGCGAAACCGTGGCTCACATCCGCGAGAACGGCCGCATCACAATTATGTTCAACTCGTTTACGGGTCCGGCACGCATCGTCCGACTGTATGGGCGGGCGACCTGGCATGAGCCCGGAGAGGTCGGTTTCGACGAACTCATCGGTAAGTTCCCCTACTTCCGGGGTACGCGGTCGATCATCGATGTGAGCGTTGACCGCATCGCAGACTCCTGCGGTTTCGGCGTGCCGAATATGACTCTCGAAAGCCAACGCACTCAGCTCGACAAGTGGGCGCTCAAGCGTGACCGAACCGAGCTGAGCGAATACAAGGAAAACCACAACACCAGTCTGGACGGTCTCCCGATTCTTCGTCACCCTGAGAGACATATCGAGATCGCTGACTAGCAGCGGTCCTACCTAGGGTGCGCTTCGACGAGTCAGAAGGTACCGCCGATGCGACTACACGGTTGACAGTGTCACCGGGACACCGTTGAGAGCTGCGTTGCCGGACCAGTCGTCCACCAGATTGTTCGATGTGAGGATGTTTAGATTCACCCCAGGTCGGCTCTCAGCAACACTGAGCCGGGTGCCCGCATACGAGTGGCCCCAGCCATGGGGAATCGACACAACGCCGGGCATGACGACATCGGTCACCTCGACCTCGACGATCAATTCGCCGCCTTCGCTCGTTACCTTTGCCTGGTCGCCGTCGGCAAGACCGTGTCTGGCAGCATCAGTCGGGTGGACCTGCACGGTGCAGCGGTTGTTTCCCTTGGTCAGAATGTCAAGGTTGTGCATCCACGAGTTGTTCGTCTTGAGATGTCGGCGGCCGATGAGGACGAGGCCTGGAGGGGGCTCGTTGAGATGATCGGCGAGCCGTGCAATGTCGGATGCGAACGTGGGCTCGGCGAGATCGATGGAACCCCAGGCGGTTTGCAGGAATCCGGGAAATCGAGGCTCCAACGCCCCTAAATCGAGTCCGTGAGGGTTATCGCTCAGCTTGGTGAGGTTCAACCCGTCGGCCACCGCGCCAAAACCGTCACCGTACGGACCTGTACGGAGCATTGCGTCGAGCACCCGATCGGCGGGACTGTCACCCGAGATCTGGTTCACAATTTCGAGAGGGTCCAATCCGCTCGCCGGAGATGCGTCGTTTTGGGTTGCCCGCGTCAACACGTTGAGTAGTGCGCCGTCGTAAACCATGGTGGGGTCCGCCCGGTGGTCGAATCCAGAAGCGATCAGTGTAAGACGTGCAAGGATCTCGTCATCAGTCGGGCGATCAACCTCAAGCAGCGACGGCGACCACTTTGCAACATTCCTCACCGACAGGCTGGTGAACACAAGGTCGTAGTGGCTCCTCTCCAGCGGGGATCGCCCCGGCAGGATCACGTCAGCGTGCCGGGTGGTTTCGTTGAGATAGATGTCGAAACTCACCATGAAATCAAGAGCTTCAAGAGCCTCTTCGGTCTTGGTTGAGTCGGCTATCGAGAGCACTGGGTTACCTTGAAGCGTGATGAGCGCTCGGACTTGCCCCTTCCCAGGGCTGAGAATCTCCTCAGCCAGACACACCGTCGGAATCTCGCCGAGAACTTCCCTCCTCCCCGACACACGGCTATTCCAACGCCCAAACTTCCAACCACTGCCACCGGCCTGATCCCCGACGGGGCGGCCCGTGGCTGGCTTCGGAAACATCAGCCCACCGGGGCTGTCAAGGTTCCCAGTAATGATGGTGAGGGTCTCAGCCAGCCACGCGTTCACAGTTCCGAAACGGCTGGTGTGTGTCCCCATGCGCGCATACACGGCACCGGATGACGCCGACGCAAGATCCCGCGCGAATCGTTCGATGTCTTCCGACGCGATGCCTGTCGCTTTGGCGGCAAGATCGACGGTGTATTCGCGGATGAGTGTGTGAAACTCTTCAAGACCGCGAACATATGGCTCGACCGATCCCAGATCTACGAGGTCGTTGTCGAAGATCACGTTGCACATTGCGGCGAGTAAGTAGGCATCGGTGCCAGGCCTGATCGGGTGGTGCTCGGTCACGTGGGCTGCCGTTTCTGACCGCCGCGGGTCGATGAGCACGACGGTTCCGCCACGTTCTCGGATGGCGTCGAGGCGATCTGTAAACCCGGGGGCTGTGCACAGTGACCCGTTCGACGCCGCCGGGTTCGCCCCGATCATCAGCAGGTACCGCGTGCGATCGAGATCGGGCACACTGAACGACGCCGGTGACCCGTACATGAGACCACTCACGACGTGTTTTGGCATCTGATCGACGGTCGACGCCGTGAACACGTTGCGGGTACCCAAAGCGTGGATGAGCACCCGTCCGAAAATGCCTGCCGCGAGGTTGTGCACGTTGGGGTTGCCGAGGTATACCGCAACCGAGTTTCGGTCTGCGTCAAGATGCTTCCCGAGGCCAACGGCGATGGCATCGAACGCCTCATCCCAAGTTGCCTCGACATGCACGCCGTCTTTCTTGATCAACGGCGTTGTCAACCGATCCGGGTCAGCCTGGAGTTGCTTGAGGGTTGATCCCTTGGGACATATGAAGCCCTTGGAGAAGGGGTCGTCCATGTCACCGCGGATGCGCATAACAGTGTCGTCGCGTACTGTGATCTCTAGACCACACGTCGCCTCACACAGCGGGCAGGTTCTGAATGCGGTCCGGTCGGTCATGGCTGTCCTCTCACGCAAAAGACTAGGCAGTCAGCCAACAACCCGCACGGCCCATCCGAGTACCTCAGCCCTGGCACCAGGTGCTCGGGGTAGTGCGGCCGGCTGGGGAGGCCAATTCAGGGAACCTTAGAACGCGGTATCCGACAGCGTCATGAGAGAACCATCCTCGGTCTCAGCGGCTTCCCTGCGCAACCGGGCCTTTGGCAGCGCATCTCTAACAAAGAACCTCGCGGACGCAACCTTGCCTTCATAAAACACCTTGTCGGTGTCAGACGCCCCGTCGATCGCATCCAGCGCGATACCGGCATGGCGGATGAGCAGCCACCCAATGACCACTTCTGACAGCGATTCGAGCAACGCGTTGGTGTGGAGACCGGTCTTGTAGATCTCAGTCGGGTTTTCCTGCGATGCCATGGTATGGGCAACCAACACACCGAGATGCTGCTGTGTGTCTTCGAGCGCAGCTCCCAACAGCGCCCGTTCGGCTTCGAGCCCGTCGTGTCCGCCCTTGACAACCTCAAGGATCTCGTTGACCAGGTTGGTCAGGGTGGCACCTCGGTCGCGGACGATCTTGCGGAAGAACAGATCGAGCGACTGGATTGCGGTCGTGCCTTCGTAGATCGTGTCAATCTTGGCGTCGCGGAGATACTGCTCCATTGGGTAGTCACGGGTGTATCCCGAGCCACCGAACACCTGCAGCGACTGCGCAAGCAGCTCATAGGCCTTTTCCGAGCAGTATCCCTTCACCATCGGCAACAGAAAGTCGTTGCGCTTTGCGTAGTCTTCGTTGTCCGGTTTGGCGAGCATGTGATCCGAGAGCGATGCCGTGTAGAGAACCAGCGCCCGCATGCCCTCCGAGTAGGCCTTTTGCAGCATGAGCAATCTGCGAACGTCGGGGTGCCGAATGATTTCGACACGAGCGGCAGATTTGTCTTTTGCGTTAGCGAGATCGGCGCCTTGTACGCGCACCTTGGCGTATTCGAGAGCGTTGAGGAACCCGGTCGACAACGTCGCGGCAGACTTCGACCCGATAAGCATGCGGGCATCTTCGATGACCTTGAACATCTGCCGAATGCCCTCGTGAACACCACCAACGAGGTACCCGACAGCGGGGTTATCGACCCCAAAGGTCAGCTCGCAAGTCGTTGACCCGCGAATCCCCATCTTGTCCTCAAGGTTGGTGGCGTAGACACCATTGCGCTCACCGAGCGATCCATCAGCGTTAACGAGAAATTTCGGGACGATAAACATCGACAGACCCTTGGTACCCGATGGCCCACCTTCACGGCGGGCGAGGACAAGGTGGATGATGTTTTCGCTGAGGTCGTGCTCGCCCGAGGTAATGAACCGTTTCACACCCTCGATGTGATAGGTGTTGCCTTCGACGTGAATCGCCTTTGCGGTGCCGGCGCCGACGTCCGAACCTGCCTGAGGCTCGGTGAGAACCATCGAGGCCGCCCACTTCTTTTCGATCATTCGAACTGCGAATCGCTCACGCTGCTCGTCGGTGCCTTCAGCAGCGATTACAGCAGCCATCAGCGCCCCGGATGCGTACAGGTAGACACCCGGGTTGGCGCCTACCAGCATCTCCTGGCTGGCCCACCGCACCGAGGGCGGGGCTCCGAACCCGCCGAGATCTTTGGGAAGGCCGAGCATGTCCCAGCCGCCGTCATAGTAAGCGGCCATTGACTTTTTCACCGAGGCGGGAAGTTCAACCTCACCATCGACAAGGGACAGCTTGATCCGGTCCGCATCAACAAACGACGCTGCAAACTCGTCTTCGGAAAGTCGACGAACTTCGCGCAGTACATCCATGACAGTGGCGCGGTCCATATCGTCAAATGGCGCAGCACCGAGGAGCTCCTCGACGTTGTTCGCCTCGAAGAGGTTGAACTCGATATCCCGTAAATTCGCCTTGTAGTGGCCCATGATGCGGTCCCTTGCTTCCGGTAGCAGCGATGCTACCGAGTGTTGTTCGTAATTTGAGTATACGCTCCATTTTGGAGTATGCGATCAAGATTCGGCTTTTCGGCTAGCCTGCCCGCACAGGGAAGGAACCCATGGCGAGATATCAGGCCGGTCTTAGAACCGAGGCCCGCATCGTTGAGGCGACGCGAGCCCTCCTAGGCGAAGTCGGCCTGGAAGGCACCACTCTTAAGGCAATATGCGAGCAAGCCTCGGTCCAAGCCGGCTCGTTCTACAACATATTTGCCTCCAAAGAGGAGGTCATCGTGCGGGTCGTTAGCGAGGCGATCGCTGCTGTGGCTCCCGACGCCGCTTCGGATGCGGATGTCAGCGACCTGGTTGAGGCGTATATCCAGTTCATCACCGGCGACCCGACGCTGGCTGCCGTGTACACCGAGATCGCAATCGCGGGCGCCCTCAACAACGGGCCCATGCGCGACAAGATTGCAAGACACCACAGGCAACGGTTGGAGATATTCTCAGCAGCGGTGCGACGATCGGTACCCGGGATCACACCGAACGATGCCATCACTCGAGCCGAGCTGCTGCTCGCCGCCCTCCACGGGTTGGGGTTCCACCTGACACTAGAACCCGATTTCGATTTCGCCGGTCACGCCCGCAGAGTCGCAACGTTCACTGTCTCCTAAACAGAATTCCCTCGTCTTGGCGTCCATCTGTGCACGACGGTGCACGATTGGACACCGAGACAAGGATAGGTAGGCGATACCGACACCACTCTGCCTTAACGGTGGCTTGTGTCATACTGGTTGTGGTTGATACTCGTAGCGTCATCACTTCGAAGGGGGTCGCCACAGTGTCGGGCTCGAAACCAGGGGTACACGACGGCGAAACGATGCGCCGGTCGCTGCAAGAACCGTCTGCGTTCTGCGACGTCTACAGCCGCCACTTCCACCACATATTCGCGTATTGCGTTGCACACGTCGGACGAACCCGTGCAGAAGATGTTGCGCAGGACGTATTCCTCGTTGCGTTTACTCATCGCGCCGCTTTCGAGTTCGACAGGGACGACGCCCGGCCGAGGCTCTGTGGGATCGCTCGGCATCTCTGCAGTCGCCACTTCCGCAGCCGACACCCTATCCAGCTCTTGACGCGCAAGGTCCCGCCCCCCACGGTTGGCGCGTCCGACACAGCGGTCGTCGAGCGCGTGGACGCACTGCGCCTTCGAATTCCCCTCTCGGCAGCAATATCCGATCTGCCACCGTCCCTGGAGGAAACACTGATCCTGCACGCGGTGAACGACCTGGCCCACAAGGAAATCGCTGCCCTGCTCGGTATCAAGGTAGGAACCGTAAAGTCCCGACTCTCGCGAGCGAAGGCATGTATCCGCAAGTGTTGGGACAGCGAAACCCCAGAAGCGGCCCCAAGCCGAAGCGCCGCTATGGAACCCAAAACGGTTCATGTGGCAATGCACAGTGAGTATCGCGAACGCGATACCTGGAACACAGAAGGGGAAAGCCTGTGAAAACGTTTCAAGGACCTCTGCGGTTCGCGTCCTCCATCACGACACTTCCGAGGACCACGCCTACTAGACACGCCCTCCTTCGAGCTGCGAGTCCAATAACCCACAGTCTCGCAAGGAGGGCTCACCCAATCACACCATTCCACCAGGGACAACGTCCCCGGTTGTCACAGCTAGGCGCAAACCGGCTTCGATAGCGGAGGAGTCACATGTTCTCTCCAACGTCATCCCACCGGAAGGAGCGTCCGCATGAAAACGTCGTTACTAGTCGTCGCTTTCATCGCCTCCTTTCTGATCAAAGCAGCAGCGGCGTCGGCACCTGCCGGGGCCACACAGGGAGGAACCTTCAACTATTTTCCGTCAAACGGGTGGAACACCTACAAAGTATTTCTGTCGCCGGCGTCCCATAGCGGGGCCAACACGGGTTGCAATGGGTACGTCGAGGACGGGTTGACCACCGGTGCCGTCGACATTGCCAGGGAAGCGGCCTCGGGTTGGGGTACCGATTTACTAAACCGACACTATTATGTACGGGTCCGGTGGGGAGTTTCGGTTACCACGAAGGTCTCGGACTCGAACGCGTGGGGGGCGGATATGCATATAGCTATGCATTCGAACGCGCAAGCGCAGAACTGTGGTGCAGGGACGTCCTACGGCGGCACTTCGGTGATCTACCAATACAACTCGCAGAAGTCCCTAGCGGCCCAGTTCAAAACTCGAATTGGGCCGCCAAGTCCCGGCACCAACGACAAGGCATGTCATACGCCCACATGTTCCCAGTACAACTCGCTCCACGAGCTCACTGCTACGAACGCCAAAGCTGCGTATCTAGAAATGGAGTATCACACGTACCAGCTTGGTGTCGATTGGCTTCTGAATAGGACATGGCAATGGCGCATCGGATGGGCGGTAGACAAATACTGGGGATACCCGAGGAACCTGATCTATTGACAGGTGTTCCTGGCTTTTCTGATCACCCTCGAGAAAGGAATTTTGTTATGAACCATTTTGGAAAGTATTTGGCCGTAATAGGCGTCCTAACGGTCGGCCTCTTGTCTGGTGTCGCAGCGACGTCTACTCAGGCGGTGGCGGAACTACCTCGCCCGATGGACGCGTATGTGGGATTTCGACACAACCCAGAGCTTGAGATAGCGATATTCAACAACGAAGAGACCCGCCGCCAGGCGAGCATCCAGGAGTGCATGCAGCGGCTCGGATTGGAGTACGAAGTGGTTCCGGCGGACTTCAATACGTTCGCATCGAACAACCAAGACGCGAGGTTCTATGGACTTGTGGACCCCCTCAGCCGCCGAAATCAGGAAAGGGTGATTGAAATCCAAGAGGATCCGAACATTGTCTACGCCCGATCCCTCGGCGGAGTCGATGAGAGTAGCTATTTCGAGGCATTGTTTGGAGAGGGCTGGGAATCTGAAGATCCGGACACCGACGCCTATAACGCAAGCTGCACAGGCGAAGCGTACCTTACGATCCCGGGATTGAGCGCAGAGGTGACCGAACTGAGGGCGGCATACGATGAAGGATTACGCTCCGAGTTCGAAACGAACGAAGAGGTCCGGTCCGCGGTGACGGGATGGGTGAGTTGCGTTGGAGCTGCAGGAGTGTCGGCTGCCGAACCCGGCGACATGATGGCCCTGGTTGATGACGCGGTCTCGGCGGCCCAGCTTGACGATGGAATGATCGATCGGGATGAGATCAACCAGCTGTCCGACCTCGAGGAAAGACTTTTCGCAATCGACCAGAACTGCAATAGGGACCTCAGGGTCGCAAGCGCCGATGCAATTACCAGATTCGAGAGGGCGTTTATCGCCTCCAACGCCGCGGACCTGGAAACCTACCGGGCCGAAAAGTGGCAGCGTTAGCCGTGCAGTTCCGATGGGTGTTGTTGGCGTTCAGTGCGGGGATCGTATTGGCAGCATGTTCCGACACGCCGTCGGTGTCCACGTCGCTGGGAGTAGTCGAAACGACTGCTGTTCCGACGGCGACGACAGCAACGTCACCTGTCACGAATACTACATCCCCGCCAATCGCGACAACTTCGGCGCCGACCGTGACGACCACAACTTTGCCACCGCCTGTGACGTCCACGACGATCGACTACGTGGCACGGGCTGACCTTATCCGCAGGTTGGATGCGATCACTGGACTTGTCCCCGATTTAGAGGGGGTCGAGTCCTATGGCTGGGATCCGTCCCACGGCGCTCCGTACTCCTCAATTGCGTACGACCGCGACAATCAGATCTATTCGATTTCTGCGTTCACTTCCACTACCGAGACGAATGGCTACCGCCAGGTTCTGGGCCTCAGGGTGCAAGTGCCTGAGATCGTTGAACACATCGATCTCGGGGGTCACGAGGTTGCGTTCTTCAGTCTGCAGCATGGTGAGGGCGACCCAGTCGTGCAGTATGCCCTCGCCTACAACATATGCGGTATGTATAACGTGTGGGGCACGACCTTCGCGTCTGATCCAGGGCAGATGCTGGACGATTTGGCGGATGTTCTCAACAGGATCGACTGCGGCTGAGCCGAGGAGTTAGATGTGACAGCCGACAGCGACGTTGCTGTCGTGGAGGGGTCAGAATGAGTAAGCACGGTTGGGTGCGGTGGCGCCGTTGCGGTTGACCGACGGGCAAGAGACTGCTGCTTTCGCCAGCAAGAAGACGATCGCGCATATGGATCAGAAGAATTTGTACGGGTATGGGGCTCTGGTCGCCAACGGCCTCGCCATAATCGTATACCTCGTCACGGTCACCCGAGAAGAGGAACGCTCCACACTCTTGAGGTCGCCCGTAGATAGCGGCGGCGTCCGGTATCATCGGTCTCAGTGCAATTGGTGCTTCGGCCCGAAGCATCGACACGCGTCCTCAGGCTTTCGTGACTTCGACTGTGCTCGCCGCCGTGACGGGGCTGCTGGGCATATTGAGCTTCGGTTTCATACTCCTTGGACCGGGCGAACTGACCGATCTTGCATTCCGAGAGGTCATTCAGGTCTAGACCGTCAACCGAGCCGCGACCGGTGGGGTCCCCGGTGACGCTCCCGCAGAGTCGCGATATTCACCGTCTCATAGACGACCTCTTCCCTTGTGTTGGCGTCGTGCTACTTCGGCGCCATCCGGATGGCGCCGTCCATACGAACCGTCTCACCATTCATGTAGGAATGCGTTACCAACACGTGCACCAGCTCGGCAAACTCATCGGGTCTCCCGAGGCGCTTTGGATGTGGGACCGACTCTCCGAGCGAAATTCGGGCCGGCTCGGGCAAGGCCGCTAGTAGTGGAGTGTCGATGAGCCCTGGCGCAATGGTGTTCACGCGGATACCAACGGAGCTGAGGTCTCGAGCGACCGGAAGTGTCAGTCCCACGATTCCGCCCTTTGACGCCGAGTACGCCGCCTGCCCGATCTGGCCGTCGTATGCCGCAACCGACGCGGTGTTGACGATCGCTCCCCGCTCGTTGTCGGCCGCGGGTTCGTTACGCGCCATGGCGACCGCTGCCAGCCGGATGCAGTTGAAGGTCCCGACAAGGTTGATCGCGATCACTTTGCGGAAGTAACCAAGGTCGTGCGGCGTGCCATCACGGTTAACAGTCCTCGCAACAGCACCGATGCCGGCGCAGTTGACGAGGACCCTCAGGTCTCCCATCTCGACTGCAATGTCGATAGCGCTCTGCACCTCGTCCGCATCTGTCACATCAGCATGCACAAACGCTCCCCCAACCTCCTCCGCAACCGTCTCTCCGAATTCGTCCTGCATATCAATGATGACGACCTGCATCCCCGCAGCCGAAAGCCTGCGCACCGTTGCAGCCCCCAGACCAGACGCTCCGCCGGTAACAATCGCTGATGACCCCTGAATGTCCACTCGTTCTCCTGACTTCGTAGTTCGATTACGAAAATAGACAGTACCGAGGCACCCGTGCCTCGTGCGACCCGGGCGCAACGCGAGTCACGCCCATCATGTCGCTCGGTCTTCCAGCATCGGATACAGTTGGCTCCATGGCAAAACGATCACACCGTCTTGAGTATGGGCTCCAAACATCGGGGACCTACGAAGAGCTCCTTCGCGCTGCCCTGTGGGCGGAGGAACGCGGCCTCGTTGCGTTTGCGGTCCCCGACCACTACCTCATGTCGCTGAATGCCGACGCTGAAGCTCCCGCATTCGACGGCCTCGTTCAGCTTGCAGGGTTGGCTCGCGAAACCACAACGATCGAGCTGTCGATACTCGTGTCGCCGATCACATTCCGCCACCCTCTGTGCTGTACAAAACCGCGGTGACAATCAGCGACATGTCGGGTGGCCGTTTCAAGTTGGGCATCGGCACCGGATGGCTCGACCGAGAACATGAGATTTACGGGATCCCCTATCCAGAGATGACCGAACGTTTTGCGCGTCTCGAAGACGCCCTTGCCTACATTTCCGCTGCGCTCGCAAACAGAGCGCACGACGGCAAGTTCTACTCGCTCGAAGCGTTCAACCATCTGCCGCAGCCAGCTGGCGGAATCCCGCTGCTGATCGGTGGCATGGGAGCGGTGAAAACGCCGCGGCTTGCGGGGACGTACGCCGCAGAGTTCAACTGCTACCCCGGGTCGCCCGAAGCGTTCCGGGCAAAGATCGCGGTCGCCTGCAAAGCCGCGGCTGCCGCCGGAAGATTGCCCGACGACATGATGATATCGACGTCCGGTGCGGTGATCGCTGCCCAGACCCAGCCCGAATATGACGAACTGCTTGCATCCGAGGCCGCCAAGGCCGGGATCACAACCGATGAACTCGAGGCGCACTTGACGGTGCGCAACACGCCGCGAGGCACGTTCCAACAGATTCGTCACCAACTCGGCACCTTCGCCGACGCTGGCGTCACCCGCTTCTATTTGCAGACGGGCAACAAGAACCTGGACGAAGTTGGCGAACTCCTCGACGCGATCGCTATCTGACGCGACACGCTGCGAGCGATCAATGCTCCCGTCGCACGCAAACCCGACGTGAGTGTCTCTACTCGAAGAGGGCGCTAACCACGTCAGCCACGGGATCCACGCCTGGGGTAGCTGCCAAAACATCCTGATCAGCACCGGATGGAACCGCGGCAACGTGTTTCACGAGATGGTCGGTGCCATCTAGGAAGCGGCTCGGCTGGGCGTAGGTATGCGACGAGTCGGTACCAAAACGCTTGAAGTAGAAGCGCTGCGGGTAGAGGACGTGAAGGTTGTTCTTGGCTCTTGTGAGGGCGACGTAGAACAGCCGCCTCTCCTCCTCTAGGCCGTCAGCGTCACCTAGAGCAAGATCGGACGGGAGGTTGCCGTCGGCTGCGTGCATGATGTACACCGAGTCCCACTCGCCACCTTTGGCAGAGTGGATCGTGCTGAGGATCAGGTAGTCGTCGTCAAGGTGAGGGTCGCTGACCTGAGACGTCGAGTCGGGTGGTTCTAGGGTGAGCTCTGCAATGAATTGACTGCGGCGCGTGTACTCGGTCGACAAGGCATGAAGCTGATCCAGATCGCCGAGGCGGACCGCAACGTTGTCATAACGCTCGGTCAAGAGGTCCGCAAGCACATCACCGAGGTACTCGATTTGGACCGGTACCGGCGGTTCGACACCATCCCCGGTGGCCTTCTCGAACGCGTCCGCAAGCCGACTCATCCAGCTGCGCGCCTCGCCGGTCACCAGAAAATCACCTCGACAGAACGCTGTCAACGGCCCTGTCGCATCCTCCTCAGCGCTCGCGGTGACCGCTTCGAGTACACGTGCGGCTGTCTTGGGGCCTACCCCGGGGATCATTTCAAGGACACGGTGCCATGCGAGTTCGTCCCTGGGGTTGTCAAGGATGCGCAGCATTGCAACGAGGTCCTTGACGTGCGCCGCCTCGATGAACTTCAGCCCGCCATATTTCACGAAGGGGATGTTGCGCCGAGCGAGTTCGATCTCGAGCCCGTCAGCGTGGTGACCAGAGCGAAAGAGGACCGCCTGGTCGTGTAGTGCAATGCCGGCTTCGCGACGCTCGAGAATCATGTCGCAAATGACGTCGGCTTGGGTGGCCTCGTCGATGCAGGTGTGAACGGTCGGCTTTACAGAATCTTGGCGGGCGGACCACAGAGTCTTCGGCACGATGTCTTTCGCATGAGTCATGACGTGGTTGGCGAGATCGAGAATCTGCGGTGTTGACCGATAGTTCTGTTCCAGCTTCACTGTCACCACCGAACGAAACCGTTGGTCAAACAGCAACAGGTTGTCAGCGCTCGCGGCCCGAAATCCGTAGATAGCTTGCGCGTCGTCGCCGACGACGGTGAGCGCCCCATCAGCACCAACCAACGCTTCAAGAATGTCTACCTGCACCGCGTTTGTGTCTTGGTACTCATCGACGAGAACGTGGTCGAACATCGACCGCACCGTGCCCCCAATCGGCGAGGTCAAAAGCCCGCGTAGGTAGAGCAAGAGGTCGTCGTAGTCGACAGTGTTGTTGGCCTTCTTACGCTCGGTGTACCGACGCACGATGTCTTTGATGGCGTCAATGTGATCGAGACACCACGGAAAACGCTCTTCCACGGTGTCCGCGACGGCTACCTGGGCGTTGATGACGCGCGAGTAGATGGATGCAATTGTGACTTTCTGCGGAAAACGTTTGCGACCAACGGCCGCCCCGCTCTCCGTTCTCACGATGCCAAATAGATCAGCAACGTCACCTTGGTCAAGAACCGTAAAACCGGGGACCAGGCCTAAGGATTCTCCGAATTCGCGGAGAAGCCGGTTAGCAATGGAGTGGAATGTGCCACCCCACACTGAAGCAATGGTTCTGTCGGCGGTGAGCCCAGATGCTCGCCGCAGCATTTCCGCAGACGCCCGCCGGGTGAACGTCAGCAGCATGATGCGTTCGGCCGGGACGCCCGATTCGATTAACCAGGCAACGCGAGCGGCCAAGGTCCGTGTCTTCCCTGACCCAGCGCCAGCAACAATCCGCAATGGGGTATTCGCAGGGTAAGTGGCGGCACGACGTTGATCTTCATTCAGTTCGTCAAGCCAACCTGAAGCGCTTTCCAACCGAGATGCGAACATGTGTTCGATAGTACCACGAGGTTCCGCCGTGTCCACAAGACGAGGCGAAAACGTCCCGTTAGGTGTTCTCGAATCGGTCTCTGGAGACAACCACGCGGAGATGCCTTCCCCTGGCGACCTCTTCATCTCCCATCATGACGGACACTGCAAGGTCGACCCAGTTGCCGTCGACACTGATCACTTCGGCGCGGGCGATGATCTCCGCCCCGACCGCTGAAGGGGACAAGTGGTCCAGCTCGATTCGCGTGCCAACGGTGGTGCGCCCCTCTTCGAGGCCATCACTAATCGCAGCACATGAGGCCTCTTCAACGAGCGCAACAACGCGAGGCGTGCCGAGAACAGGTACGTCGCCGCTGCCGAGATAGAGGGCCGTATCTGTGTCGGTCACGATCGCTGTGATCTCAGCCCAGGAGCCGACAAGTTCGTCCATAGGACCCAATGTACCAAACCCCGGACGTGCGGGTAGCGTACGGCCGTAGCCCTGGAGGAAATTTGCACCTTGACCGTCAAGACAAAGTCTTCGTCCTCACCATGGATGACGGCGAAAACCGCATGAACGACACCTGGGTTGCTGACATCAACGCGGCCCTAGACACAGTCCAAAACACCCCTGGGCCAAAGGCACTGGTGACGACAGGCGCCGAAAAGTACTACTCCAACGGGCTTGACCTTGACTGGCTAATGGCCACCGAGGGACTCAACGTCCGCGCGTTTGTCGCCAGTACCGAAAAGGTTCTGGCACGGCTACTCGGGTTCCCGGCGATCACTGTTGCCGCGCTCAACGGTCACACATTTGCCGCGGGAGCGATGCTCGCGTTGACGCATGACCTTCGAATCATGCGCAGCGACCGCGGTTTCTTTTGCCTCCCAGAGGTCGATATCAAGATTCCGTTCACTGACGGGATGAATGGCCTCGTGATGCAGCGTATGCCTGCAATGACGGCACATCGTGTGATGGTGACCGGAGCGCGGTTCGGCGGCGCCGAGTGCGTGTCCTTCGGCATCGTCGACGAAGCGGTGGCAGACGAGGACGTCCTCCCGCGTGCCATTGAGGTCGCAAGTCAGCTAGCTGATAAAGACCCTGACACTCTGGGTCTCATCAAGCACCGCATGTACGCCGACACAATTGCGGCCCTTGAAAACTCCGCTGGGACCGCGCCTGCAGGGATGTGACTCCACTCGCCGTAGTGAGACTGCGCGGCCAACCATCAGCCCGCGGACGGAATCGTAAGAACCGCGGTGGTGCCGGTTCCCGGACCGTCGCTGTAGAGGTTGAGTGATCCACCCATGGCCTCGGCGAGACGCCGCGAAATGACAAGACCGAGACCCGTACCCGCTCGATCGCCCTGCGCGGGTCCCCGTTGAAACGGCTGAAAAAGCCCCACAAGCACGTCAGGGTCAATACCGCACCCCGAGTCGACAACTTCGACCCGAATCTGGCTAGAACCCACATCGATACTGACGAAAATCTTACCCTGATCGGTGAACTTCACAGCGTTTGATAGGAGATTGATGAGGATCTGCCGGAGACGCATGGCGTGCGATCGAACAAGGGCGTCGGTCCCCGCGAATACGATCTCGACACCGTTGTCGGTGGCGCCCAAGCTGACGTTGTGAATGCTCTCATCGATCGCCTCCCCAAGGGAACACTCCACAAGATCACCGATCGCAAGCGATCCAGACTCCGCTTGCGCAACATCGAGCAGATCGTTGATCAATGCCAAAAGATGGTCTGCGTTCGCACGAATCGCTTCGGCATACTCAGAGCGATCCTCCGCTGAGGTCAGGCTATGATCTCTGAGCAGTTCGGCGTAGCCAATCATGGCGGTTAGCGGTGTGCGCAGCTCGTGACTCACCGCTGCCATGAACGCGGCGCGGGCGTCGAGGGTCCTACGCATTTCCTCCTCGTGGAGGACGCGCCCAATACACACCGTGGCTTGTGAGGCAAGCATCGACAAATGTGCCATTGCGGACGGCGATACACCAACGCTGCGCCCCCCACCGAGCACACCCCCAATCAAGACACCGTCGCTGACAAACGGCACTACGAGCAATCTGTTGTATTCGCCCCATCCGAAGGACTTTGGAGTTGCGGTCGTGCCCACGGTAAGGCCAGCAAACTCCCTAAGCACAGAAAGAGCTTGCTCGGTCGAGACGGTCCTAGCTCCTTCGCTTCCTGGTTGGCGCCATGCAGCGCTGATCGGCTCACTGTTTGGGAGGACAACAACACATTGCACAATGTTGAGACCGAATCCCTGCCCAGCAAGGCGAGCCGCGTACTCGGCAATGAGGACGGGATTGTTTAGACCCACCATCGCGACAACCGCGTGACCATCGGACAATTGACGCGGATCGGTTTCGAGTTTCAGAGTCATCCGGGAAATCACGGTCTCTGCGAACGTTACAAACGGGGCGAGTTCGAGATCAGTGACAGGACATGTGAACTCGAAGTTCACGACAAATTCGCCAACCGGGACCACTACTTCAACTTCGATCCCTTCGATGTCAGCAATGAGGTCTTCGTCAGAGTCTGGGTCGAGTATCACCTGGGCCTCGCCCGTGTTTAAAGCACGCCCGATGACACCTTTACCGAGAGGAATGCCATCGAGCGTCTCTGGATATCCAGCCTGAGCAACTAGCCAGAGTCGGTCGATCGCCTGGAAGTAGATGGACACAAAGAGATCGGGACCGACGGCCTCGGATAGGGTCCCGAAGGCCGCATGCGCGGCGTCGACACCATCGCGCGACGCAGCCGATTCGGCGGCGCGATCGAGCGCCGCGACAAGGTCGTTGCCGGACAGAGACTCCATAAAGGATATGTCGGCATTTGTACCACTTTTCTTGATCGCAGCGAACGCACCGACGACCCGTAACCGCTAACCGCGCATCGTAACTTGGGTAATACACTGTGGAAATGATCCATATCACCGAGATCGTCGAAGTCGACGACGCAGTAGTCAAAGCGTTCGAACGGCTCGTGCCGCAACTTTCCAAGACAAGCCCACCCCCAGACGCCGATGCACTGGCGGACATCGCTGGAAACCCCAACAGCCTCTTGCTCGTCGCCAAAGACAGCGACACCGGCACCATCGTCGGGTCGCTGACGCTGGCGTTCTATCGCATACCGACCGGGCTTCAAGCCCGCATTGAAGATGTAATCGTTGACTCAGAATCTCGGGGCCAGGGCATCGGGGCGTTGTTGACCGAGACAGCAGTTGAGAAAGCTCGTACCGCGGGCGCAAAGGCAGTGGGACTCACATCCAGGCCTGCACGCGAGGCCGCTAACCGGCTGTACACAAGTCTGGGGTTCGAGCGGCGCGACACGAACGTGTACACGTTCACGCTGTAGCCGCCGCCGAAACTTAGGGGGCATGCCACAATATCCGTGTGGCCAGTTCAGAAACCCATGTCGAAACCCCCGACCGACCTGTACGTATTTCATCGCCTGACAAGGTGATGTTCCCGGATCAGGGGTGGACGAAGCTCGACCTCGCCAAACATTTCGTGACCTGCGGGGAGGGGGCACTCCGCGGTGTGTACAACCGGCCTGTGATGCTGAAACGGTGGAACCACGGGGTCGGTGAAAAACCCATCTTCGTGAAGCGCCCCAAGGGAGCTCGCACGCTCGTCGACGTGGACTTTCCGGCGTCGTCGCCAGGGAAGATGTTTGTCCCGCTCGACGTCGCGGACGTCATATGGATGGCCCAACAAAACTGTGTGGATCTCAACCCATGGGCTAGTCGCGCTGACGATCTGAGTCATGCTGACGAGCTTCGACTCGATCTCGACCCAACGCCTGACTTCGGCTTCTCGCATGTAAAGGAAGTGGCCGCCGGTGTGCGGTTGCTACTCGACGAGATGGGGATGACGTCGTGGCCGAAAACTTCGGGCAACCGCGGAATACATGTCTATGTGCGCCTCAAACCGCAATGGGATCCGTACGAGGTCAGGCGTGCGGCGTTGGCCATCGGTCGCGAACTCGAACGCCGTATGGATCTCGCAACAACGGCCTGGTGGAAAGAAGAACGGACGGGAATCTTCATCGACTATAACCAGAACGCCTGGGGCAAGACGGTCGCGTCCGCCTATAGCGTGAGGCACACCGGTTGGGTATCGACGCCGTTCGCATGGGATGAGCTCGCATCTATCGAGCCCGACCAATTTCCGATGGAGGGGTTCCGTGACCGTCTCGACGATGTTGGCGACCTCACAGATGGGATCGATGAGGCGGAATGTGATCTCACACCCGCGCTAGCAATGGTCGAAGCCGACGAGGAGAACGGTCTTGGTGATGCCCCGTGGCCACCGCATTACCCGAAGATGCCAGGCGAGCCGCCAAGGGTTGCACCGTCAAAGAGACGCGTGCCAGACCCCGAAACGTAAGCGCGTCGCGGAGGATTGGCTGGCTAGGGTGAGCGCATGACTGGTATTGCTCGTTTCGCATTGGTTGCTCTCGACACCGCCGACCCGGAAAGGCTGGCGAATTTCTATTCGGTGATTACCGGGTGGGAGGTGGATCCCAGGAGCGCTGGACAATGGTGGCAACTAGACAACGGGTCTGGTGCGACCATTGCGTTCCAGCTCGCACCCAATCACCAACCGCCGGTGTGGCCGGGTGATGAACATCCCCAGCAGGCCCACCTCGACTTCGATGTACCCGATCTCGATGTTGGCGAAGAACAGGTGCTTGCGATCGGGGCGACGAAGGCCGAATCACAACCCGGTGAAACGTTCAGGGTGTTCCTCGACCCGGTCGGCCACCCGTTCTGTCTGGTGCTCAACACAGAGATGGCATGAGCCGAGGTCTGTAGACCGCGGCGCTACATCACGAATCGGTGGCTAACCGAGCGCGAATCTGGGTTTCGTATCCGTCCATGATCAAGCCAAGAACTGACTTGCGGCCCATCGCCACGACGGCCGCCTTGCCAATCGGACCGAGTTTGGTGGCTCCGTCGAACCGCATCGACAGGTGTACGCCATCGGCCAGTTCTTCGACCGACCACGTGCCTACGACACGCTCGAAGATCGCCCGAAAGGCAGATGGATAACTCGCCACGTCGACCGTCATCCGCATCCTTTTCCCCGGTTCCCATAGCGTGCAGGCCTCGTTCCACTCGCGCCCCTTGGTGTCAATGCAGTGGCGCACCATGCCGAGACCGTCCCCGGATGTGATCTCAGTGTGTCTCAGGGTATCGACGACTCGGTGGTACCCACCGGCGTCCGAAACAACTTCCCACACGATGTCGATCGGGGCGTTGAAAACTCGTGTTGTCTCGATGGTGAAATCCGCCACGGTTACACCGCCTCCGCAGGGAGTTGCTTGAGGCCGATGGTCTGGACGACAGCGAATGCGGCAACCATGACAGTGATGGCTGCGAGAGCAACGTTGCCCGAGGGTGTTAGAACGTCCGTGAACCCAATCAGTTCGACACTAGCCAGCACCCATACGATGTCTCCGGCAACGGCAAGCTTGCCGCCGCGTTTCAACCATATCGCCGATCGAGCCCAGATCCTGAGGTCGATTGCAAACCCGACTAGGCCGACCTCCCACACCGACGAGTACCCACATGTTGAGTCCGAGCCACTCATCGAGGGCAGGGGCGCCTAGGGCGAGACCGGCTCCACTGATACCCGAGACGGTGGCGTTTACGAGCATTGCTTTGCTCAGCAGCCCGCGTCTGGGTGTCGCCATTTCATGAAGTGTTGTGTCTAGGGCTGTCATCGGTTACTCCTTCGTTCGCCCGTCCCCGTAAGTATCCGCAGGTTGACGAGGCGATTCAATTACCTGCCACGTCATAGACTTCGCACAGGGTGGCGGGTACGGTGAGGCCAACGACCGGGAGCTCATCATGACCACCACCCAGGAGACGTCTGGTGCCGCGCTGAAGCGGTGGCGCATGTTGCGGCGATTGAGCCAGCTCGACCTTTCGGTTTCAGCGGACGTTTCGCAGCGTCATTTGAGCTTTCTTGAGACCGGTCGGGCAAAACCCAGCAGGGAAATGATCATCCATCTGGCAACGGTGCTCGATGTGCCGTTGCGCGACCGCAACACCTGGCTCCATGCGGCCGGGTACGCCGCGGTGTACTCCCAACACGGCTTGGAGGAGCCCGCCATGGACCAGGTGCGGCATGCGCTGGAGTTGATTCTCGAGGCCCACGCCCCCTTCCCTGCATACGTCGTCGACCGGGCATGGACCTTGGTGATGATCAACCAGCCCGCCGCTGCGCTCACGTCGATGATGGTATCTCCCGAGGATGCACCGTTGTTTGGCGGCAACATTATGCGGCTCCTTTTACACCCGAAGGGTGTCCGAGAATTTGTCGTCAACTGGGAAAGCGCCGCGGCGGCGCTGCTGCGTCGGTTGGAACGCGAGGTCGCCGAACGCCCCGGCGATAAGGTGCTTGTTGATCTCCTCTCCGAAGTCACTGCCTATCCGGACGTCAGCGGTTTGTTGTCCCGAGCCGAGGTACCAACCGGCGCCGACCTACTGGTCCCGTTGCACATGGATACACCCATGGGAGAAATGCGGTTCTTGACGACCATTGCAACGATCGGTGCGCCGTTCGACGTCACCCTCGAAGAACTGCGCCTAGAGACTCTGCTCCCCGCAGACGCCGCAACCGAGACGCTGTTGCGAAAGTTCGCCAAGTGACCCGCTCGACGTGCGGGGCAACGAAACGGCCTCGTCGTCAGCCGACACTGTCAGTCAGTTCTCTTGACTTGTTGCAGGTTCTCTCTGATGTCGGTGAGGTGGTGTTCCGATTCGTGGATCGCCTGGAGGCCCATCCAGAGCAACGTTCGGGGTTGCGGATTTGGTGATCCGTACTGCACCGATCGTGACAACAGCTCCGGTTCGATTGCATCGAACAGTCGGACAAACATCGACGTCGCAGCGCCCAACTCGGCAGCGACGGCCGCCGGCGTGTCGTCGGAGTACAGGCCAAGATCGATCCGTTCGTCTCGATACAGCGGTTTGAACCCTGGATCATCTTCGACGAGACCAATGACGAGCCTGTCGCGCAGGGTCAGCAGCACATCACGGACGTGTGCGCCGTACTCCAACATTGACCAGCGCTGTTCAGACGGCCGTACAAGACAAACCTTCGGCTCATCGGTCAGCAGCGCAGCGATAGATTCGACCGCGGTCGTCACCCGCGGCCCGACGTCATCCCGACCGACCACCTCGAAATCGAATCCGCAAACGTCGCATATATCCATGACCACGAGACTACTGGAAGCCGACACTTCACAAATGTCGTGGCAACCGGGGTCAGCGGGCAGCAGGGCGGTGCCAGGGGAGCCGCCGGTTGCGACCAATTGTGCAGCCCGACGACGGCTCAGGACGGTGGGATGTTTTGGTTGTGACGGAACACGTTTGTTGGGTCCATCCGATGCTTCAAGGCGACCAGCCTCAAGTATCTGTCGTCGCCGTAGGCAGCACGGACAGCGTCGATGCCTTGGTCGGCGAGGAAGTTCACGTAACCGCCACCTGAGCTGTGTGGTTCGATTTCCGCCATTGCTTGACGTGTCCAGTCGCGGTGGAGCCCGTCCTCGGAGGGGTCGATCCAATGTACTGCATAGTTGACGAGAAACCGCGCTTCGCGATTGGGGAAACATCCGATGTCTCTGTTACGTGCCACGGCCCCGCCGAGTTGGAAGAATCCGAGGAGGCTGTGCGGTGAGGAGATAGTCTGGAGATGCCGGTGAAAGGTATCGATCACGTCGTCTGAGAGTTCCCGAATTGGCGTGGACTTCCAGTAATAGCGGTGCCCAACGGGGTTCGCTCCTTCGAGTACCGCCTGGTGTTCGATCATCGGTTTCGGTTGGATCGTGTCGACTATGGGCGTGCCGAGGGTCCGGAACGGGGCAACGACCGCTTCGGCCGCATCCGGGTCGCCCATGTATACGACACCAATCATCACCACCGGCTTGCCAAGGACCTCTTCCGGCATCCATGGGACCTCTGGGGCGCTTCTCAGGAACACGATTGTGGTGATTTCATCCGGTACATGAGCGACGACCGACCGGTAGCGACGCAGAACGTCGGCCGCGTGGGTGCCGTCGTAGACGGCGAACCCCGCCAGGACTTTGTCGGGGAGTGGGTGGGTTGCGAACTCGAACGACGTGACAATTCCGAAATTGCCGCCACCACCGCGCAGACCCCACATCAGTTCAGGGTCAGAGGCTTCGTCGACATGAAGGATTTCGCCAGCGGCCGTGACCATCGTGACGCCGGTGAGGTTGTCGCTTGTGAGGCCGTGTTTGCGAGAGGTCCAACCGATGCCACCCCCAAGGGTCAGACCGCCGACGCCAGTGTCGTGATCGATTCCCGCTGGGACGAGGCGGCCGAACGGGAGCGTGCCCCGATCAAGATTTCCGAGTTTCGCCCCGCCCTGCACCAATGCTGTGCTCTTGTCCGGAGATAGGGTCACGTCTGACATTTGCGACAGGTCTATGACCAGGCCTGCCTCGACGATTGCGCTCCCGGCGACGTGATGACCGCCTCCCCGAACCGAAAGCGGTGTACCGCTGGCCACCGCATATCTGACGGCGGTGGCGACGTCGTCGGTATCCACGCAAGTAGCAATGAGTGCGGGTCGCCTGTCGATCTGGCCGTTCCATATCTGTCTCGCCTCGTCGTAAGCCAGCGAGCCGGGTACATGGATCGTGCCCTTGAAGGCGTCTTCTGGAAACAGCGGGATTGGCGTGTGCGTCATAGTGGTCACCATATGTGGTCGCGACCGACAATAGAAGTTCGAAATTCGAACACGCTTTTTGTGGCGGTCGTGCGATACTGGCCCGCATGCGCTCGTACGGCCAATATTGCCCAGTTGCCAAAGGTGCCGAACTGCTCGGCGACCGGTGGACACTTCTGATCATTCGAGAACTCTTGTTCGGACCCACTAGGTTCATAGACTTTGAGCGTGGGCTGCCCGGCATCTCCCGCTCGGTGCTTGCAAGCCGTCTCAAGAGGCTCCAACGGGACGGCATCATCGAGCGAGCTGCCGATGGGGACGGGTATCGCTTCACCGTAGCTGGCGAATCGCTGCGCCCGGTTATTCGGGCAATCGGCGACTGGGTGGGTGAATGGGTGATGGAAGACCCTCGACCCGCCGAGCTCGATCCCGAACTCCTGATGCTGTCCATTTCGCGCCATGTCCGCCGCAAGGAACTGCCGTCGGGACGCACGGTCGTGGCGTTCGAATTCGCCAACGAGCCACGGCGGTTCTGGCTCACTATGGAACGCCACGACGTGTCGGTGTGTCTCGAGGACCCGTGCCTACCCGTGGCTGTAACGGTGCGCGGGTCGGTGCGAGAGCTGTACCGGATCTACATGGGCAGAACCAACCTAAAAGCCGCCCTCGCCATGGGCCTCATAGAGCTTGCGGGGACACCGTCGAATCGTCGAGGGTTCTCAGCCTGGATGCAGTGGAGCGCATTCGTCCCCGCCGTCCGAGCCGGCACCACCCGCCGCAACCGACCAGCGTGAAGATTCCGGAACGTCCATGTCCCGAACCGAGAACCGCGCACCCACCAAATCTCCTGACCTCCCTGATCGCACGAAAGTGGATGCCCCCGGCTAACGCACAGACCCCGATAAGCCCGGATCGGTCCACGCGGGCTGGGTCCCGGCTCAGCGGTCGTTGTCGAACGGGTCGTGATCGCCCTGGAACCTGTGGCATCCGGTGAATTGTTCGGCAGGTTTCTGGCGGTGTTGTGCCGCCGCGGGTTCCGTGATCGGCGGTCCGTCAAGTCTCAGCCTTCCGAGTCTTTCGGGCCAGATTTTGCGACGGTTGACAGCGCGGGATGATGTCTTATAGTATGTGGAAACGTTACCAGTACTTACGAGATCCACCCTCGCTGCGATGCAAGAGTGCCGATTCTGAGCCTGGGAATCCCGGGAGGTTGATGTGGCAGGCGCGGAGAAGTACCAACTTGGCAACGCGGTCGACCGGGGAAGTCGATCGCGCGATGGCGCTCTGCCCTTTCGGATCTGGCCGTTATCTTCATCCGGTAACCGCCAGCTTCGTTTTGGATTAGGCGATGTGCTCATGACAAAGATTCGATCTTGGCGAGGGACATTGGTTGGATCCTCCGATGCGGATCGATATGACGGTAAACGCTCAACGTCAGGGAGATCCTGGAGCTGTCATCGGATGTCAATGAAAGGTCGACCATGCCCCGGATGAGAATGAACCAAGCGATCGTCGCAGCTCTTCACGATGAGATGAAGGAAGACTCTTCAGTGATCGTGTTCGGTGAGGATGTTGCCGAAGCCGGTGGTCCGTTTAAAACGAGTGACGGGCTTCTTGCTGCGTTCGGCGCATCAAGAGTTAGGGACACGCCAATATCGGAGATGGCCTTTCTGGGTGCCGCCGTCGGTGCTGCTGCGACTGGCCTTCGACCTGTTGTCGAGATTATGTTCGTCGAGTTTCTTGGCGTGGCCCTTGATCAGTTGACCACTGAGGCCGCCAAGTTCCACTACTTATCCAATGGGCAGATAAAGGTACCTATCACAGTACGGGCTTCGATCGGTGCTGGTCTCGGGTTCGGTTGCCAGCATTCTCAAACCATGGAAACGTGGATGATGGGAACTCCTGGGTTGAAGCTGGTTGTACCGTCTGGGCCGCAGTCGGCGTATGGATTGTTGCGCGCGGCGATCAGAGACAACAACCCCGTCGTGGTGCTCGAGCCGAGAGTCCTCTATGCGCAGAGAGCTGAAGTCAAAACAGGAGTTGACCAAATCATTCGGATCGGCGAAGCGAGCATTGTGGCGGAGGGCGAGGACGTCACGATTGTTGCTCTTGGATCCACCGTGGGCACTGCTATCGAGGCCGCGTCCAAGTCAGAATGGTCCGCAACGATCGTCGATTTGCAGAGTCTCGTGCCGTGGGACGTCGACGCCGTTGAAGCATCAGTTCGACAGACCGGTCGCCTCGTAATCGTCGAAGAGAATCCCTACAGCGGCGGTTGGGGGGCAGACATCGCCGCGGAGATAGGAACGCGGTTGTTTCGGGAACTCGCCGCTCCGATTTTGCGAATAACTAGCCCAGATGTACCCGTACCGTTTGGTAAGGAACTCGAGAACTGGTATCGACCGAACGCTGCCTACGTTGCACGGCAGGTGACCGACTACCTGAAACGGGACACGATACCGCCGCACTGGTGGGAGGATCAACAATGAAAGCAGTAAACACCGCTGAGAGGCTCGATCGGCGGCAATCCATTAGAGATGACCCACGTGAATGGTATCGACGGATGGTCGAGATTCGCACATTCGAAGACCGGGTGAATCAACTATTTCTCGATGGATTGGTCCATGGCACGACCCATCTTTGCACGGGCCAGGAAGCAGTTGCTGTGGGCATCGCGGCGGTCGTCAACCCGGCCGACTCGGTTACATGCACTTACCGCGGCCATGGTATCGAACTCGCTCTAGGGTTGACAGTCGTCGATCTTCTGGCCGAGATCATGGGGCGAACGCTTGGTCCGGTTGGTGGGCTGGGAGGCTCCATGCATCTTTCGGCGCCGGAGTTGGGTCTGCTGCCGACGTTCGCCATCGTCGGTGCAGGGTTGCCGGTTGCGGCTGGAGCCGCATTGACAGCACAGGTAACTGGTAATGGCGCCGTTGCGCTGGCGATTTTCGGTGACGGTGCCACGAACATCGGCGCATTTCACGAGAGCCTCAATCTGGCGGCGATCTGGAACCTGCCAGTCGTATTCGTCTGCGAGAACAACGTTTACGGCGAATACAGCCGTATCGATCGTACGACACCGATCGAGGATCTTGCGATCAGGGCGAATTCGTACGCGATGAGAAATGAGATCGTCGATGGTCAAAATGTTGAGGCGGTGCGACAGGCTGTCTCCGTGGCTGTGGAGCACGCACGTCGCGGCGACGGACCAACGCTCCTTGAAATGAAGACATACCGTTACGCGGGTCACTCGAGATCAGATACGGCGTCGTACCGGGTGGAAGGCGAGTTCGATGAGTGGTACAGGAGAGACCCCATTGTCACATACGGAGACAAATTGATCGAGCGCGGCGTTTTCGACTCTGAGGGGCGTGACGAAATCCATGCAGAGGTCAAAGAAACTATCGAAGCGGCGGTAGAGTTGGTCGGCAAGAGTCCGAAGCCCGACCCTTCGACAATGTTTCGGCATATCTACGCGCCATAATCTGTCGAGGAGATCGGAATGCGTTACAAGATCAAAATGCCCAAGGTTGCCGACTCGGTCGACGAAGTCGTGATACTGGAATGGCTTACCGAGGTAGGGTCGATCATTGAAGCCGGACAACCGCTGGTTCAGGTTGAAACCGATAAGGTTGATATGGAAGTCCCGTCGCCGGTTTCGGGAACACTCATTGAGATGCTCGTGTCGTCTGATGACGAAGTTTCCACCGGCACGCCGATCTGTATCATTGAGGCATGAGCACCGGTCCTACTGATGTCGTGTCGTTCGTTGCCGTGATCCGGCCGCGACCGCGTCTTGCATCTCGATGCCGAACCCGACACTTCGGCCAATCAGCGACACTGCGAGCCTGACACCGGCTTCGGCTACGGGCGATCACACCGGGGCATCGGTCTCGCGGCGGTGTCGTTCGGCGCGATTCGTCAAAGTGTTGAAACCGTTGATGTTCCCAGCACCAGCCGTGTCCCAATGGCAACATGTTCGGCACCGACAACGAAGCCCCGCGGATAGCTAGACACGCGCTCCCCTACTTTTCCCGCAGGTTGGTGGCGATTGGCACGCTCAAGGCCAACAGCGCTCAGCATCGGGAATATCGTATGGAAACGCGAGACCTATCCCGTCGGAGTAACCTTACGCTGAATGCGCGTATCGTTTGCTCCCGATGAGTCACAGCTTCGGTCGCTGGAGTTCGGCGGACGACCTATCGCTCTCCCCGTTCCCCGATTCGCGCGCACGTCGGGATCTGAAAGAGTCCGGTGGGTTCGCGCGGGTTTGGCCGAGCTGGGTATTCCCGGAGACTATCCCGGCTAATGTGAATCGCGCACAACCGGGAGCGAACACAACGGTGCATCAATGTGACGACTGACACACCTGCCCCAACCATCAAGGAAGTTGCCGCGTACGCGGGCGTGGCGCTGTCGTCCGTGTCCCGAGTTCTCAATAAGCACCCCGACGTTAGCACTGCGATGCGCAGTCGAGTACTGGAATCTGTTGAAGCTCTCGGCTACGAACCGAACCTCCTCGCTGCGGGACTTCGAAGCGGATCGACTCGAACTATCGGCTTTATTGTCTCCGACATCTCCAACCCGCTGTTCGCTGAAATCACTCTGGGCGCATCGCGGCGTCTCGAAGAGGCTGGTTATACGATGGTGCTCACCAATTCAGAGGGGGATCCGCAACGCGATGGGGAGATGATCCGCTTGCTTCGTTGGAGGCAGGTCGACGGGTTCATTGTGTCGGTCGCGGATGAGAGCAGAAAATCGACGATAGAAGAACTGAAACGTGTGGACACGCCCGTTGTGCTTCTTGATCGCGAGATCCCTGAACTGAACATGGCGGCCGCAGTACTCACCGACCACCGTTCAGGCATGAACGATGCGACCGAACATCTGGTCGGTCTTGGTCATCGGAGGATTGCGTTGATCTCGGGTCCTCTCGTCACACGGCCCGGGCGTGAACGTCTCGAAGGCTTTCGGGCGGTGTTCCGTGCTCACGACATTCCTCAGCCCGAATATCTCATCAGAAGCGGGCCTATGAACGCAGAGTTCGGCGAGGCCATGACGCATGAAGTCCTCGATGATCCGAACCCACCTACGGCAATCCTCTGCGGGGGCAACCTTACGCTTATCGGCGTTCTACGTGCGCTCAAGAGTAGATCGTTGAGCGTTGGATCAGATGTGGCGTTGATTTCGTGTGACGACGTGCCCCTTGCCGAACTCCACGTTCCTCCCGTGTCGGTCATCGCTCGTGATACTGTCGCTCTAGGCGAACTTGCGGCCGAAGTAATGCTGCAACGAATGACCGCGGAAGTACAGACGGCTCAAGTCGAGATCGTGCCTACTCACCTTATCCTCCGCAGCTCAACGTTCAAAGCAAGTTAAACACGGTTGGCACCGGGCCGGCCACCCAAACCGATCGAGGATCGCTGCGAGTTCGTCGGAGTTTTCGTGACGGGCCTTGAAATTGCGAAAGCGAGGGTCGCTGGCAAGCTCTGGACAACCGATAGCGATGGTGAGCCGCTGCCAGAATTTCTCCTTGGGGCAGGCGACAACAAGCCATCCGTCATTCGCTTCGAACGCCTGGAATGGGATGAGGGACGGGTGCGCCGACTTTGATTTACGCACGGGTTCGATTTCTCCGTTCAACCACCATATAGCCGGGTATGTAAGGAGACTGATCGCGGTATCGAATAGGCTCAGGTCACAGTCCATGCCGACACCGTCGCGACGTGCCGCATGTACACCGGCAAGCAGCGATGGCAGCGACATAGCCTCCGGCGTAGTCGACCAGCGACAGGCCCGATTTCGCCGGAGGGCCACCCGGCTCACCCGTGAGGCTCATCCACCCGGTGAGTCCTTGGAGGATATAGTCGTAACCGGGCTCGGAGCGATAGGGTCCTCTCATTCCGAATCCCGACAGCGACACGCATATAATCGCCTGATTATATGGAGCACAAATCGGCGTAGGTGATCTTGAGCCGTTCTGGCACGTCGCCGCGCAGGTTGGAGTACACGGCATCGGAGTTGCGCACAAGGTCTTCGAATACAGTCCTGCCCGCCGAGGTCGACATGTCGAGGCTGAGGCTGCGCTTGTTCCGGTTGAACGCTTCATAGAACAGGCTGTCCTCACCCTCCTGGAGTGGGGGAATGTAGCGGCTCACGTCTCCGCCGAACCGAGGGTCCTCAATCTTGATGACATCCGCGCCGAGGTCGGCAAGGTGGAGACTCCCGAAGGGACCGGCTCCGTATTGTTCGATGGCAACAATACGGATGTCGGCAAGTGGGAGGAGTCGCTCGGGCTCTGATGCTGATTCGGTCATACTCCCTCCCAGGAATCGTTTCGATGATAGTCTGTGAGCGGTATCGCCTCGCGCACCGGCGGATCTGGCTGTTCAAGTGTGGCGACTGAGGCGCCGCTCGGAGGACGGCTGATCGACGCGGAAACGACGTTGAAGGGCGGAAGGTGTCTGACTGATCGATTTCTTGCAAGGTCAAGTCCCAGCCTCAGTCAGGCACCGCGCGGTGGCTGGAACAGCTCCACAGTGATGCCGTCGGGATCGCGTAAATAGCCCACCCTGGCACCTGTGTTGGGCCCGACAGTCACCATTACCGGGTGCGGACTCACCGGCGTGGCTCCAGCGGCCATAGCGTGGCCCCACGTTGTGTCGATGTCGGCAACTTCGATGCAGATATGAACGTTGCCCGGATTCGCTGTCTCAGGTGGGTTGGGACTTTTTTTGTCGGTCCTGTAGTCGAGAATTTCGAGTGCGATGCCGCCAGGAAGCTCGATGATGGAGGCATCGATGCGGATTCCGTCGTATCCCGTGACCTGCCCAAGGTACGGTCCGTCAAGCATCCGACGCCACCGAGGCTCCACGCCGAGAAAGACCTTCCAAAATGCAAGAGAACGGTCTACGTCGACGACAGTAATGCCGATGTGGTGCACGCGACGTAGCCGCGTTGATCCGGTCTGAGGGCCGTCGATCACCATGTGACGTAGCCCCCGCCGTAGTTGAGGGTCTGGCCTGTGATGTAGCTACCCTCGTCAGAGAGCATGAACCAAATGTACCCGGCCAGTTCCTCTGGCTGAGCGGGTCGCCCGAGTGGCACGGAGGCGTTGCGCACCAACGCCAGTTCCTCGGTGGTCGTGCCCCGCAGCGACGCTAGGCGTTCGAGCAGAGCATCCTGCATCGGCGTATCAATGATGGCCGGGCAAATCGCGTTAACACGAACCGGGATGGAGGCGAGGGCGTAGGCGAATGACCGTGTGATCGACAGGACAGTTGTTTTCGTGGCGGCGTATACGGCAGCTTCGGTGGTCGTAGCGAGCTTTGCGGAAGACGATGACAGGTTGACGATGGCGCTACCGGGCAGCATGGTCGGGCCGATCCCCTGACAGAGGAAGAAAATCGCTTCGGCGTTAACCGTCATTAGCTCCCGCCACTCGTCGACTGTGAATTCCGCGATAGGCTTCAGACGGATGATCCCAGCCGCGTTTATGAGATAGTCAAACCCTGCGGCGGCCTCGATGGCCCTCTGGCGGGCATCTTGTTCTCCGAGATCGATAACCAGCTTGGTGACGCCATCACCGAACGCCGCGTCGAGACCCTCACGGTCGACATCAAGGGCGATGACGCTGACATCCTCGGTGACGAGCCGGTTGACCACGGCCCGTCCGATGCCGCTGGCGGCGCCAGTGACAAGGGCCTGCTTGCTTGCCATCATCATGGGATTGCTCCTTTGCTGATGATAATGTTGCTCACCAGGCTACCAGAAACGTTTCTAGTAACTCTGGTAGCTCGGTTCTCGGATCGTCAATCGAAACGGAAATGTCGACTTCGCGAGACAAGCCAGCGAGCTGAGCGAGAAGGTCGACGGCCGTGCTACTTCAAGGAACGATGGTGTTCATTACCTCAAGGCTCCCCGACTCAGCACCAATGAACTCAGAACCTATCCGGGGTATCTGAGCTGTACACCGGCGATCGCAACAGGGTTGAGCACAAGATGAAGCTGGATGGCAGGGCGTCGCCCGAAGAAACCGGGGCAACTCCACACCGACGTCACAAACCGAAACCAAAACACCGAACGCTTCCCCGTGGCCACCCTGGGCCCTTCAACTCGACGGAATTCCGAAGCCCACCATAACCACTTAGAGTTACCGCGCGCCACTCAGAGACAACACAACTGACTAGACACTGCACTCGTGGGCATCGCCGATACAGTCGAAGCGTCCGACCGCCCCATTTTCTCTGTTCTGGCGTCCAATCGTGCCGCAGGATCCTGCACGATTGGACGCCAGAACAGCAAGAACGGCCGTGACTACACGAGGGTCGAAGCGATGTCGACTGCCTCCAGGAGAGTGGAGACAACCGGTACGCCGACTTTCTCGAGGTCGACGCGGTGGTGGGATCCTCCGTCGTAAAGGATGATCGGGATACCAACCGCGGCGGCTGCCGCCGCGTCGTCGAAGGTATCTCCGACGGCGACCACCTTTGAAGCCACAACCCCGTGAGCGGCAACCAGCATCTCGATGTGGGAACGCATCTGATCGGCCTTGAGAGCGCCCGCATCCTCGCGGTTGCCATCGATGCGTTGCATCACATCACGCAGACCGAACCCGGCGGTGAAAGGAACCAGCTCAGAATGCCACCACATGGACAAGATTGATTGCGTCCCATTCCGGTCTGCGACATCGCGAATCGCGGCACGAGCATCGGCAGCAAGGTCAGCCTGGCGCATTAGCGACCGGTAGGTGTCATGGTAGACACCGTCGATGCTGGCCCACTCATCAGACGTGACGGGACGCCCCATCAGGTTCTCGTAGAACAACACCACCGGCCTGGTGTAGTGATCGCGGTAGTCGTCTGCCGTTATCGCGCCTCGCCCGAGCGGGGCAACACACGCCGACACGGCGTCCACCACAATGTGGAGGTCGTCCAAAAGTGTCCCGTTCCAGTCCCAGATGATGTGTGCCATAACGAGGCGAACCCTAGTTGACCGATCAGTCGTCTCCAGCGCGCAGGACCGCATCGATACCGGGACCGGTCGGCCGCTCAAGTTGCTCCATCGTGCACATCTCCGGAGTTTTATCAGGCCTCCAGCGTTCGAATCGCGTAGCGTGCCTGAACGAATTGCCGGTCAGCTGGTCATACGAAATCTCGACAACGACACCGGGCTGCACAGGCACCCAGGACATGTCTTTACCGCTGGACCACCGCGACTGGGCACCCGGCATCCTGTCAGATCCGAAAGACTCATCGGAACGCAGCGCTTCGAACCGCGCAAGCAATTCTGTGCGATCTGTGTTTGAAAACCCGCTGCAATGGCCAATGAAATGAAGCTCCCCGGCGTCGTTGTAGAGACCGAGCAGAAGCGAACCGATCTTGTCGCCGTCCTTGTGCACCCTGTAGCCACCAACGACAACGTCCACCGAGCGGCGATGTTTCACCTTGACCATCGCACGCTTACCACCCTGGTAGGCGGCAGCCGACTCTTTGCACACGATGCCGTCACAACCCGCAGCCTCAAACTCGTGGAACCAGCGTTCCCCGGTGGCAAGGTCATCCGTCGAGGGCGTGAGACTCCACCCTTCGCCGAGGGTTGCAAACAACTCTTCAAGCCGAGCACGACGCTCGGAAAACGGTCGTGGGCGCATGTCCGCACCATCGATAGCGATGAGGTCGAACACGACTAGCTGGGCGGGAGTCTCGGCAGCGAGCTTGTTGATGCGGGACTCGGCGGGATGAATTCGTTGTTGTAGGGCAGGAAAATCGAGGTGTCCATCCGTGACGATGATGACCTCACCGTCGACAACCGCGTCTGCCGGAAGCTGTTCAAGCGCGGACACCAACTCGGGAAAGTAGCGCAACAACGGTTTCTTGGCGCGACTGTCCAACCGGAGATCACCCCCGTACGCAACACATCGAAAACCATCCCACTTCGGCTCGTACACCCAACCTGGACCCGACGGGAGGGACGTTTTCGTTTTCGCCTCCATCGTGTCAATGGGAGGATCCACACTCCATGTCATGGCAGAAGCATAAGCTGATGCGGATACGCTGATGACACGAGCAAGCCGCATGGCCCGGCGGGAACCGCAACCGCGCCGCCAGCAACGCGCAACTATCGATACACCACCCATTGTGGCTGGACGGTGTGCCAGTACCCGCGAACCAGCAATTAACATGACGGGCCATGACTGCACAAGACAAGGATCAACCCAAGAGCCGAGACCTCTCACAGCTCCGCCGCCTGATGGCGTTTGTCGGTCCCTACCGCAGATACGCGATTCTCGGTGGCATTGGGGTGTTCATGGCCTCGGCCCTCGGGCTGGTGTTTCCACAGGTCATGGGTTCGCTCGTCGGAGACGCGCTAACCGGCTCGGGTTCGACGGCGGACATTGACAGGACCGCACTATTTCTTGCTTTCATCTTTCTTGCACGATCGCTGTTCATGGCGCTACGGATCTTCACGCTTGCATCCCTCGGTGAGGGTGTTGTCGCCGACGTGCGCATTGCGACGTACCGCCATCTCCTCACCATGCCAATCCGGTTTTTTGACGAAAACAAGACCGGCGAAATTACCTCACGCCTCACTTCGGATATTGCGGTGGTGCAAGGAACAGTTTCGACGTCCCTTGCGACCGCCGCGGCCCAGGTCATCACGCTGATCGGCGGCGTGATTCTCATTTTCAGAATCTCCGTGAGTCTCGCCTTCTCCGTCATGGTGTTCCTCCCTGTCGCGATCGTGGTCGCCCGGGCGATCGGTGTGCGGCTCAAAAACACATCGACGGAGTTTCAGGACAGCATCGCGGAAGCGAACGGCGCTGCTGAGGAAGCCCTTTCGGCTATCCGCGTCGTGAAATGGTTCACCGACAGCGGGCAGCAAGAAGGCCGCTACAACGATGCGGTCGGGAGATCGTTTGTGCTCGCGAAGACCCGTGCTCGGCTGCGGGCAACGATGATCCCATTCGTCACGTTTACCGGCTTCGGCACCCTGGCCTTTGTCTTGTGGCGAGGAGGACGGATGGTGCTCGACGGCGCACTAGGTGCCGACCAGCTCGTCACATTCCTGTTCTACACACTGGCGATTGCAGGCGCCATCGGAACCTTCACCGGGTTGTGGGGACAGCTCCAAGAGGCGATGGGTGCGTCGAAACGCATCTTCGAACTACTTGACAATCCGAGCGAGAGCGACCCCACGAGCGGAACCTACACGCCGGAATCCGTCGAGGGGAGGGTTACGTTCACCGATGTCCAATTCTCCTATTCGGACAGAGACACCGGCGTGCTTGAAGGCGTGACGCTCGAAGCATCCCCAGGCGAAGTCATAGCTCTCGTCGGACCCAGCGGCTCTGGCAAGTCAACACTCGTGGCATTGCTGCCAAGATTCTACGAACCCCAGAGTGGGTCGATCATGATCGACGGAGTCGACATCGCAACGTGGGATCTGGAATCACTCCGGTCGATCATGGCAGCCGTGCCCCAAGAGACACAGCTTTTCTCGGGGTCCATTGCGGACAACCTGCGCGTCGGTGATCCGAACGCGACCGACGACGATCTACGCGACGCCTGCGTAGCGGCCCACGCCGACGAATTCATCACGAGCTTCCCCGACGGATACGACACAATTATCGGCGAACGCGGTGTGAAGTTGTCGGGAGGTCAACGCCAACGCGTAGCCATTGCTCGGGCGCTGCTCAACGACCCGCGCATTCTCATACTCGACGAAGCTACAAGCTCGCTCGACTCTGAGAGCGAAGCCATTGTGCAGGATGCCCTCGACGTATTGATGAAGGGCCGCACGACGTTTGTCATCGCGCATCGGCTGTCAACGATCCGCAACGCAGACAAGTTGGTCGTGCTCAACAACGGTCGGATCGAACAGGTAGGGACACACCAAGAACTCTTAGAAAACGGCGGACTGTACGCGGACCTCCATCGCCTCCAGTTCGCAACACAGTCCGTCGAGGACCGCTGACCACACCTCCACGGGCGAGGTCGCTATCTAGGCAGAGGCTTCAAGGTCCATCACGTACTGGTCTGCGGCGGCAGTGCAGATCACACGAAGGTTCTTCACGCCCCGTTTGATGTTGGCACGCATCATCGATTCGAGCGTGCCGTCGGATACCGCGGGATATAGCGCACTACCGGGGCACGAGGTAGCAGACGCCCAGTCTTTGTGGCCGCGTACCTCGCTCGGATCGACATTGTATGTGACCGCGGCCCACGCCAACAGTTCGGCCATCGCGGCGAGTTGCGCAACCGGGATGCCCTGCTCGTCAAAGTTCCCCTCAGCAGCGATCAGAAAATGGCCGGTGGGGTCGTAACTCGTTGCGGTATCGCCAACAGCGGTAATCGGACGACCCTCATATACGTTGCCTAGCGAGTCGACGAGGAAGTGGTACGCCAAGTCGGGCCAGCCCTTGCCAAGATGAAACTTCTGGTGCTGGCGGGCCCGTGCCGGCGCCCGAGAGGCGCTTGAAAGGACGGCCGCGGTGTGATGCACGGTGAATCGCTCAATCGTGTGGCTGGTGAATTCGCCGAGATTTGGGTTGGCGCTCCATGCAGCTTTGCACAACACCGGCAACTCCCCCGCAACAGTCACGAAGGCGGCGAACTGCGAAGTCGAGTCCGACGGCGGCGAAGTCGTCGAGGTCGGAGCACTGGTCGTGGTGGTGGTCCCTGTCGACGATGTTGATGTCGAGGGCGGGGTCGTTGTTGTGTTGGTCGTCGAGGTAGGCGCGACAGATGTCGTTGGCGGTGAAGACGAACTCGTTGTGTCATCGGGTGCTACCGACGGCGTCGTGTCGGCGGGCACGGAACTACTAGAGGATGCCGACGACGCACTGGCGGCCAAAGACGTCGACGAACTCGCCGCGACCGAGGAGGAGTCGGCATCGTTCTCCTTGAAAAGTCGGGTCCATCCCAACACCGCGACCGCACCGGCGCCGGCGCCACCAAGGAGGCCCTTGAGGAACTGCCGGCGCGAGGAACTCATCAGCTACACCGCCGACGAAATGTCGATGCCGCGCTCACCAAGCGTCTGCAGAAGCATTTCAGGATCGCGCACGGTGACCGTAACCGCGGCATGTTTACGTCTTACGAACGGCATCAGTGCGGGCACGCGCTCGTGAAAGCACACGCAGACTCCAGCCCGAGTGTTTGTGCCGAACGTCACGCCAGAGTCGACCCATGACAGACGGAGTCCGATCGCCTTGTACGCGGAGTAGTCACGGGTGATGTGGGCACATTTCACGTTGCTGATCGGTGTGTCGATCACAAATCGCCCGAACGTAGCAACAAAACGCTCGTCATCGACCACGACACTGGTGTTGCGCGGCCGAACTCCCAGCGGCGCGAGTAACGCCCGGTATTTCGGATCAAATCGGAAGTTGAACTCGTCGGCCATGTAACAATCCTATTCGATAGCAGGTAGTTACCACAGCTCCGCTACAATTTGGAGCAACCACTCAAAGTTTGCGAGGCGTTATGAGCATCAACAGTCGCGGCGAGATCAACGGTCGACGCGTCGTGATCGTCGACGGGTTGCGCACACCCTTCCTTAAATCTCGAACCCAGTTCGCGAACGTAGGTGTCATCGAACTCGGCTCCACCGTCGTTGCAGAGTTAATACAGCGAAGCAACCTCCACCGCGACGCCATCGACTCAATCGTGTTTGGTGCGGTAGTTCCAGAGATTTCGGGACCAAACATCGCCAGAGAAATCGCCCTCTCCATCGGCCTGCCGTACTCGGTTGACGCGTACTCAGTGTCGCGAGCCTGCGCAACGAGCACACAGTCTGTGATCAGCGGCACACAACAGATCCTCACCGGGGACGCAGACATCGTCATTGCAGGCGGTGCCGACACGTTGTCGCGGCCACCACTCACCTATCAGGACAACTTTGTCGACGCAATGATGAGGGCGAACGCAGCGAAAGACCTTCCGACCAGACTCAAGGCCTTTGCGAAGATTCGACCGAAAGACCTGGCACCGAACCCGCCGGCGATTGCCGAACGCACCACCGGCGAATCGATGGGTGACTCCGCCGAGAAGATGGCCCGCGAGAA
>JADFQA010000030.1 GCA_022562055.1 Acidobacteriota bacterium
AACTGTCGAGAGCCTGGGTGGAGGATGGATTGCAGAAGAGGCCCTCGCGATCGCAATCCTGGTCGCCCTCACCGCCACCGACTGGCATGAGACACTCACCCGCGCCGTCACGCACTCGGGCGACACCGACTCCACCGGCGCCATTACCGGAAATATCCTCGGAGCGCTTTGGGGCGACGCCGACCTCCCCACAGACTGGCTCAACCAACTAGAAGGCCAACCCACCATCACCCGCCTCGCCGAAGAACTTGGCACCGCCTCGCTGTGACCGGTGCCGACCGCATAACGTGGCTACGGCGTGTGGCAACTCGTGGGCACCGGTGTCACCACCAGAGCTCGCGTGCCAGGCTTGGACCAATGATGGGCGTCGATCAATCACTCAAGAACGTTTCGCTACCGACACGTCAATTCGCAATTGCACAGTCTCTTCCCATGTGGCGTGCGATCTCTGAAATCGTCCAACCCCGTTCCACCAATGCATCAACCCCCACGTCTTATTCCTGGGTCAGCATCAGGGGAGGGATCCTCGGGAGAGACAGCGGTCAAACGAGAATCGCTTACGACAGGTCGACAAACAAATAGTCGGAGCCGAAACTGAAGGACTCGAACATGTAGAGGAGCAGTGATTCAACATCGCGCTCGTCAACGGACCAGCACAGATTGCCGGTGATCTCGCCGCCCGGGAACACTTCCGAGATCGTGTCGAGGTCGTCAGGGACCACACCACACGTATCCTCAGGACCGTAGGAGAGGGCAAGATCGCCCACTCCTCGGAAGTCAACACCTGCCAGCAAGATGTCAGAGTCCTGCCCGACGTAGGTGGCACTCACTCTCAAGGTGACGAACGTGCGGCCTGAAGGCGGCGGTGTGTTGAACTGGTTCTCGGCCAACACGATTGTGGTGGCATCGGGATCGAACGCGAGGATGCTGATCTCCCAGTCACCGACGACCACGGTGTCGCCAAGTGCGAGCGGATTTCCGCGGGATCCTCGCTCACCAGTCGCGTCAGGAGGAACCGGGACAGGATATGTGACCTTGAGCGCTTCACCCACGGGAGGCTGACCGAGCACCGCACGGTCGTTTGAGAACCCAAACTCATCGACGATCAGCCTGAGCGATTCGACATCTGCCTCCGCTACCTCCCAACAGAGATTGCCGGAGAACGACCCACCCGGAAACACTGTGCGAAACTGGTCCAGAGAATCGGGTACCACCCCGCAGTATGCGTCGAAGGCCTCATACGCGACAGCAGAATCACCCACGACGGTGAATGAAACCGCCTCGAAGACCGACAGTTCTGTGTCAGAGGTGTTGGCGAAACCTATCAGCCACATCACGAAACGAGTACCGGTGCTCGGCGGATCGTTGAACAGGTTCTCTTCAAGCACGACATCGGCGGCGTCCCGGTCCACAGCCGTCACAACAACCTCTACACCGCCCACCCTGATCCACTCACCTGCCGCCGCGGGGTCATCGAACGTCCCCGCGAACGTTGCACCCTCGGTGGTGGTCGCCGGCGTGGCGACAGCGTTGACCGTGGTCGATGTTTCCACAGCGTTGGTCGTCGTCGGGTCCCCTATGTCCTCGCCTGCGGCGGGAACAACGGAAGTCGAACTGCCCGCAACAACTACGTCGGGTTTCACTTTGCCTGTCGACTTCTCAGAACCGGCGGTTGCACAAGCTCCCACCAACAGCACGCCCGCCACGAGGGCCACCACCGCGATTCGAAACATCTTCGCCACACTCGTCCTTCCTCTTTGCCACACCGAAATGTCCGCTGTCGGACCCACGCACAACTCCGCCCAATCTACCCTTTTCCTTTCGACAGAACACAAGGAGTCCGACGTTACCCGTCTCGCAGCACTTTGTTTGACAGATCGGGAATCGGATGAAACCAATACTCTCGACCGACCATGTGGCGACTCAAGTACCCAAGCGCCTCGAGGTCCAGCAGGTCCATCCTGGCGGTCTGATACACCACGTCGTGTGTGACACTGTGCGTCTTGATCGTGTACACGGCGTCAGGATGTGTGAGCGCGTTCGACAAAAGGGCGTGTTGTCGGTGGTTCAGCCCGTGTACCTTGCGAAGCGCACGCTCGACCTTTCGAACGACCGCAACCCTCGAATCCAAGTACTCGAACAACTCGTCAATCGCACGACAGATGATCTTGAGTTGATGCAAGAGAAAGTACGTGAAGTCAGCTTCATCGGTCTCAGTGTGGAGAAAGGCACGGCCATACTGCGCGGGCGCTCGCATAAGAAGTCTCGAGATCGAGATGTACTCGCTAAGCCAGTAACCCTGTCGAAGCATGGACCGATAGAACAAGGCCCTCGCGGTCCTCCCATTCCCATCAACAAAGGGATGGATATAGCTCAAGCCGAAATGGAGAGCGACCGCACGGACCACCGGGTGTATGAAAGGCTCGCTGTCCACATCGTTGGCGAACGCGACCAATCCATCCAACAAACCGGGAAGGTCTTCCGCACGCGGCGGCCTGTGGAACACGATTGCGGCGTCGAACGGATCACCGACATCGACGCGCTTCTCCCCAGGCTGCTGCATTCTCCCAGCGTCCGCAAAGTTCTCAAGAGTCCCCTGAGTTACCGTTCGGTGAATGTCTAGCACCATCTCGGTCGTGAGTGGATCTGCGAGATCGGTCCGAATCATCTGCATCGTCATGTAGTTGTTAACAACCATACGTTCGGCGGTGGTTCGGGGGGCTCGTCCCGATCTGAGTAATCTCTTCGCCTCGCGGCGAGTCGTCGCGGCGCCTTCCAGCAGGCTGGATGCGACAGCTTCTTCCATGAGGCTCGAAACGAGATACTGATTCCTCGTCGACTCGCTGACAATCGCCTCGGGAACCGCAATCCGACCGGATGCGAACCGATCAATCCGGTGAAGCATCGACAACGTGTCGTCAGTGAAAATGTATGTGAACGCGCGACCCGACGTGTCAATCAACGGAAGCGTGCGCCGGCCTTGTGACCGGGCAAACTTGAGCGTCATCCACCATTCTTCCCGAGATAGATCATCAGGCGGCTGTCGACGCCGGAGGTCGTCCCAGTGAAAATAGCGTCCCTTGACTGTCGGATCTGACAGGTAAGGCAGCAGCGCTTGCAGCCTCTCACCACCAAGAGACGAAAACAGTTCCGTCAAGTCTGGGGGCGAAGACGGAGTCTTCATGTCTGTTACCAATCTGTCGCGAACTACATCGGGTCTAGTAGTTAACTACTAATATGACATGCAATAGTAGTAATTACAAGTGTCGTTCAAGAATTTCGAACCGGCTCTTCCCCGCCCGACTGCGGCCTCCACGCACGTCTGAGCATCCAACGACCGCGGTCACCGGCCGTACCCCGCGCATCCTGCTCCCTTGAGTTGGTCGGAGCTGCCCGGGATTCGGCCGACGTGCGACTCGAGCCGGCTGTTGCTCACTGTCGTTTATGTCGGTGCTCGGGTATACGTTTGGCACATGACCGGCTGAAGAGTTGAAGGGAACACTGATGGAAGCTGATGTCCGGGCCTGGCTTGACCAGGATGACGCACTTGTCGCCACGATCATCCGCAAACACGGCTGGTTCATCCAGTATGTCGGTGGCGGTACCTGCGAGACGCCAGGGTGCAACTGCGCCGAGTTTGCGACCCCGCCCTTTGCTTACACCGTCGGTCTGTTCGGACTCGCCCATCCTGAACTGATCATCCTCGGCGTCCCGCAGGGAACCGCCTCCGGTGTCCTCAACACGCTCGGAAAACGCATCCGCAACGGAGAACCCCTCATGCCAGGGCAATTGGTCGAATTCGACGAGTGGCCGCATCGCATCATCCCCGAAGAAGTACCAAACCCAGGCGAGATCGCGTTTGCCGCGAACCGGTTTTACCAAAGACCCGACGAGGCTTCGGTCCCAATGCTCCAACTCAGCTACGACGACACCCAAGGACTGTTCCCCTGGGAAGAGGGCCACCTCAGACCCGACCTACAACCCCGCCCCGGCACGTACACGGCGTGAAGGACAGACCACGGTTCATCAATCGACGAGGGAATCGCTGGCGCATACGCGCCCGCACCTGGTTGCGGTGAAACTTCAAAGCCGCCGGTCAAGAGAAGGGGTGTTGCTCCCGTGGCTCAACCGGTAGATGTTCGGCGACCGTTACCTGAGGGCAAGTCCCCGGCCCCTTCGCACTCAGAACGATCATATATACAGGCTATACATTGTAATATTAACTGGTATTCACAGTGTATAACATGTAGTATGGTCACATGGCAACACGCAACATACGGGCATGGAAACACATGGACCTTCGGCTAGAACGACTCCGACCGCTCGTTGATTCGCCGCGTCCCCACAAGGGCTGGATCCGGGCAATCCGGGATGCGCTCGGTATGTCAGCTCGCGAACTCGCTGGCCGAATCGGTGTCAGCCAGCAAACGGTATCCGAACTTGAACGAAACGAACTCCGCGACACCATCAAACTCGAGACACTGCGCCGCACGGCCGATGCGCTCGACTGCGATCTTGTCTACGCGCTCGTGCCGCGCACGAGTCTTGACGAGGCCGTGAAAAGACAGGCACGTAAGAAGGCTGCTATGCATCTCGGACCCATCGCCCACCACAGCCTGCTTGAAAACCAGGCGCTCAGTGAAACTGACACCGCTGCACAGCTCGACGATCTCGCAGATCAGTTCATGGACCGCCGAGGACTGTGGTCGGACGTCGACCAGCCTCGGTGATCGACGCTCTGGACCCTGTAGGTGACGGCCACACCGCGCTGTCTGCGGAAGACCGCCTCGGACTCATCCCGACATACATTGCTACCCGAGGAGAACTCTTCGAAGCTGAACAGCGCAACATCGATGACCGGCAAAAACTAGCAGCCTAAGACTCGTCGTTGAACATCCAGTCCAAGACAGCATCGACCGCGTCTGCGACTGCCTCCGCGGAGATATCCCTCTCGGCCGCCACTGCAGCCATCACGTCGTCGTCGGATGGAAGCTCCAAAGCATCAGTGTCCATCAAGTCGAACATCTCACTGTATGCAGCGTACAGGTCGATCTCTTCCGGCGATGGGAGAAGCGACCAGTCCTTCTCTTTCGTCCTGTCCGTCGGTTTGTGTTCCGAATAGTCGCCCCTTTCGACTTCGGATGCGCGGCCCCAATCACCGAACGGAGCGTCGTCCCATACCCCGAGGGTTACCCCGCCAGAGGCCAATTCGGGATAGTGGTAGAAGAAGATATTGAAAGCCTGATACTCGCCACTCTCCCTGTATTGACTCGCCAAATCCTGCGCGATTCGGCGCAGATCTTCTCGACTCGCACCGCTCTCTACAATTACACGTAAGGAGATCCGTACGGCACCAGGGAAGGAGACGTCTTCTTCCTCGAGGATTTCGTACTTTCGAAGTGGCACCTGTGTGGTTGTGCTGCTGCTTCTCGTTGTGGTTTCCACACTCGTCGTAGAGGCGTTCGACCCGGACGGTTCAATGGTGGTCGTGGGGCTTGGGGCCTGTTCCGACGACGTGGTGACCGAGGCCGATCCACCGGTCTCGTCACCGGAAGTCTCCTGCTGAGCTCCAATGCTCTCCACCGCATCGGGATCTTCGCTTGCGAGAGGGGCAGTAACAATGATGACAACTGTAAAGATCAGAAGGATCTTCTGCCACAGGGCACGCCGCGCCCACCACTCAAGGAACTTGCCCATTTCATCTACCCCTCGCTCGACTAGCTAAGCGCCCGACCACAGCGTCACTCAAGCACCCATTCTCGAATCATAGGCACATGGGCCTCGTTTCCGCAACTATTGCCAGTCAGTAACGGATGACCATCAGAATCCCCCTGTCTACAGTTAGGACAGTGACGTTCGTATGGTCAGTTCCTCCAGGCATCGTTGCGTCCGGTCGATCTCCGCACCGTGGCTCACTAGAGCCGACAGCTAAGCGACCGTTCGGCGTACCCGTGGTTCTCAAAAGGTCATGCTCGCTTCTCCGCTGATCCGCGAACCTCGCCGGCTGGATACCGCGCCTCGTTCTTCTCGAACCTGGCCAGAAGGCCTCGTTGAGATCGATGTCGAAAATGTCAGCGATCCCGACAACGTACCGAAGAATGTCTACGAGTTCCTAACCTGTGCGTCCTCTAGTCTCAACCCCGACGCTCTACGCGGCGCCTACCGTCGCGCACTGCAACGAGCAGATTCGGGTGACATCACCGAGCTCGTCGCTTTCGCCCGGACATGACATCGACACCGCTATCACCGACCGGCGGGACGACTGCTGATCGGCCCGCAGATTCACCTGGGTCGGTAGTCGGCTCACTGCGCATGACGGTCGCTAAGCCGCGCTGACACTCGCCGGAACTCACTCGATGGTGGAGTCGATTTCTATTTCCAGCCATTCCGGCCACGAAAGGCTCTCGAGGGTTGTCATGTGGACCGCTGACGCGGCGGCCAGTGGATCGCTTGACGCCAGGTGAGGATGTCTCCGGTTTCGGTTTCACTTCGGACCGTTCCGACGACCGTCTACTCAAAGACGCGCCGTCTAACCGTTCGCAGCCGCCAGAACCCTTGGGCACATGTCCTGCGAACCTGGTGCGCAGTACTCGATGACACCGCCAATCATCGTGGCGAGGATCTGTACTGTTGGCAGCTCGTCGGCGGGGACCGCAAGCAGGTTGTCAGACAGCACCACCAGATCAGCAAACTTCCCCGGTGTCAACGAACCGACCACATCGTCCTGACGCAGCGCATACGCCGACCCCATCGTCATCATCGCAAGACCCTGCTCAACCGTCACCCCGCCACCGCGCATCCACTCGGGCGCTTCACAAATCGTGCCGTCCTCTGCAACGTTGTTCCGCGTCACGAGGCCAAATAGTTCCAGAATTGGACTGATCGGCGGCAGAGCCGGATCGTCACCATGCCACGCCACCACCAGGCCCGGGTTGGCCTTCCCAATGGTGCCGGGCCGGTCACCGAACTCCTTGTAAAAGTCGGTCCACCCAATGTCAGCAATACACGCCGAAGAGATACCAAACACTGTGGGCACGAGACCCAACTCTCCATACCGCTTGGCAACCGTCTCAGTGATAAACGCATTGTGCTCAATACGATGCCGCCTGGTGTTCGGCTGGCCGTCAAGGACCGCGGCGTATGCGTCCTGCACCCGTTCGATGGCCAGATCACCCTGGGCGTGGATAATGACCTGGTAACCCGCAGCGTCGGCATCGCGTATCCATGAAGTGAGCAGATCGAGGTCCTGATACGGGACACCGTTCTCATAGCCGGCAAGGAACGGCTCACTCACAGCAAGCTGCCCGCACACGCCACCGTCGGCAAAGATCTTGACACCGCCAATTCGGACGCGAGGCGCAAGGACCGCATCGGGCGCAAACTGTTCGTACCACGTTCCCTGATCGTCACCACACGGATCGGTGCGTGCCAGATACAACGTCGTCCGCACACGCAGCTCGCCTGAGTTCGCAGCTTCAATGAACAGCTCAGGCAACCCCGGCTCGATCGAAGCATCACCAATCGAGGTGAAGCCATTCTCCAATGCAAGCACCTGGCCCGCTGCAATGCCGCCCATGTCAGTCAGTATGTGGGTGTGCGCGTCAACAAACCCGGGGCCGACCGCGCGACCTTGGAGATCGACAACGATGGTGTCAGGCCCGACAAAACGCTGAATCTCCTCCGCAGTGCCGACCGCTGCAATCACCTCGCCACTGATGGCGATGGCTTGCACCGTGCCCAACGCGGGATCCATCGTGACAACATCACCACCGGTGAACACGATGTCGGCCGCGGCAGGCGCGGGAATCGTGGTGGTCGTTGCCGGAGCAGGCACTGTGGAAGACGATGCAGGCGGCTCGGTCGCCGTTGTGGACACACCCAGCGAGGACGACGTGGTGGCAACGGACGGAGGTGCGCTCGTCGTAACGACTTCACCACCGCTGCAAGCGCCAAACAAGAACGACACAGCGACGCCCACCCCCATCAGAAAGCCAAAGCGTGAACGTTTCCGCACATGTTTCAAGCTAGTGACAGACATCGACAAAAGCGACCCAGTGCTACCAACGGTCGTGACGGGCAACGCCCGTGAACCGCCGCGAATGTCTCGCCATACGAAGCCGACCGCGACAACATCTTGTTCTGGCGTCCTGACACGGCACCCGAGGTGCCGTGTCAGGACGCCAGAACAGAAAACGTCACGGCGTTTCGGACATTCTGCGGGTTAGTGGCTGTACATTCTGTGGATTAGTGGGCTTACATTCTGCGGGTTAGAGGATGTGCAGAGACATCGAATCGGATCGACGGCGAACGTCGCGGACAACGAGCGTCACTGTTTAGAACACGCCACCGTCCCAGGAGGCCGTGGGGTTATTGACCATATCCCCAACACACGAACTTTACGGGACCGTCGTGGTGGGGCCGCCCGGTTCGGAGACCTCTTGATCATTGGCGGCCGTAAGCGAGACATCGACAGACTCGATCTCGACACCCGATTCATCAAACGCGGCGAGTTGGTAAACAGCCGGATCTGACAACGGAACGACGACAACACCGCCAACGGGGCGTTGCCAGACAATGTCGACGCCGTCGGAACGCACCACAACCACACTCGTGCCATCGGGTACACCCAACCAAGCTGCAAACAGCATCGTCCCGGGCGGCGGTGTGGCTGGCGAGTCGTCAAATCGAAACGCTCCGAAGTCGCCGCACACTTGCAGACTCCCAGCCATCCACAGACACTTCGTCGGTCCGTCACCGAGTGCAATCTCGTTCACAAACACGGACACGCCGCCCGCTTCGCCGACGTAGATGGTTGGCCCGCTGAGAACATCGGGGTCGCCAACATTCGCCGTCTCGAACTCGAGGCGAATTTCCCTGCCCAACAACGACGGGTCGAATCTTGGCGCTGGCGCCGCCTCCCCGAAATACATCGGTACACCAGCGAAGGCACCCACAAGCTCGCCGACTGGAAAGCTTTCCCCCGCGATGATTACCCGGCCATCGACCGCCCGCCCGTCGCCCACCGGCGTCACGGTTGTCGGTGGCGCACCGGCCGGCGCGACCGAGTCCGCTGGGGAGCCAGCGACGTCAGACAGGTACCCGATGCGACCGACAGCGATCGACACACCCACCATGACTGCAAACACCGCCACACCAACCGCGAGGTGGCCCGCGCGGGCTGCCAGGAGACGGCGACGGCCACGCGACTCAATAACACCGAGGGGAGCGGGCGCGACACTCGGGACAGTCGAAATCGCGGCTTCGAGCTCGATCACAATTTGGTCTTCGATATTCATTGCATAACCTCTCGCAACGTCGCGACGGCTCGGTGGAGCCGACTCTTTACTGTGCCACTTGGGATGTCGAGTGCCGCCGCCACCTCACGTACTGACCAGTCGAAAAGGAAGCGCAGCACGACGACCTCGCGTTGACGCAGCGGTAGGCCGATCAACGCGCTCATCAGGTCGGGGTTCGGCGTCTTCATCTCCCAGGTGAGCTCGATCGAACCCCACGGGACCTCACGCCACCGTCGCCGTCGACGCGATCTCGCATAGTTCAACGCAACCCGGTACACCCAACCGACCGGGTTGTCGTACGTGCGAACCTTCGACCACCTCTGAAACGCCCGCACCATTGCCTCATCTACCGACTCGCGGGCCAGGTCATGATCCCGAAGAATCACTGCCAGCGCTCGGTACACGCGTTCCCAGGTTTCGCTGTAGAACACACCGAAATCGCTCGGACGTGCGGCCACTACGACGTGAGTATCCATAAGCTCCTTCATTACAACCAACAGACACTTCAGCACCCAGATGGGTTCCATGCCACCGCGACCCGTGGCACGGAAGCGATGTTGATGCTTGGGGTTCGCCGTCAGGGACCAGCGGGTGGCGGTGGATTGATGTGATCCGAGTCGATCGTGATGCCGTCGCTGATTTTAGCGGGTAGCGACTCGAGGCCTGGGGCGCCTAGAACGGCCTGGATCAGGGATACGCTGCCACCGATGTAGGTCCACGAGAAATCAATCTCGGTGGCTACGGACCACGCGCGATCCTCCGGCCACCACAAATTCGCTGTCTGGGTGAACGGCTCCTCAAGAACCGATTCGAGGATGCCCTCGATCGGACCCGCCAACAGGTAGTAGTCGCGACCCGGAAGACGCACTGTTGGCACCGGCGGCTCACGCCGTTTCACACGACGCAGCGACCGCACACGGTCTTCCACTAGCGAGAGTGGACGCAGCCACCACGGGCGATGCAACAAAACAATCCCGCCAGCGGTGCCGTAGACGCGTTGGTCAAAGCCCCGGTTTTCTGTTGGCTTCGCCGCGGTGTCCACTCGGATCGCTGGGCTCAAGTTTGCTTTAAGGAAACAAACGTCTTCTGCCCGAATAGTCGTTACTCAGTCTGTTTACGGCTGGCCAGTGCCGAACCGCCCGTTGATCGTGTGGTGAACCCGATGGATCACGATCGGAAGTTGACCGCCCGGGATGTCGTGTCTGACGATCGATCGGATGAGTGAGAACATGAACGTCCTGTCAAGCGCGCGTTGCGCATGCAGGCCGTTCGACGGCCGATAGCAGTCTCGGCTACTTGCTCTTGCCCGGAGCGTCCGCCGATTTACCCGGGGAGTCTGGGCGGCCCTTGTCCGACTCTGGGCGGCCCTTGTCCGCTTTTTCGGCCTTCGCCGCTTTGTCCTTATTGCCTCGAGCGCAGTCAGCTTCGAACGTCATGAACGTGATGTCGCCGGTGTCACCAATCTCGAAGAGCGGGTCGACGTCGGACGTAGCCAGCTTTGTAGCGTCCGTCTTCCCGATGTCAGACTTGGCGAGATACCGAACAATGCAGCCCTGTCCCTGGATGTCTAGCAGGCTCTTGGCAACCTTCATGAACTGCCCGTGATTGATCTGGCCGTTCGGACCGGCGACAACAACACCGATGACTCCGCATTCGCCGTTAGCGCCGGAATACTCGATCAGACCAGAAGCTGCGACAAAACCCTCAGCCAGCTCTAGTTGCGCTCTTGCGTCAAACGATTTGACGCCGTCAAAATCCCCCAGAGCGTCGACCGGGATCAATCCATCCGAATCAGCCTCCCCGTAGGTCGGGGTCAATGCTCCGTTCTGCAGGTCACACTCATAGAGCGTGTCGTTCGGACCAATGTTTATTGCCAGGATGTGATTGACGTCGTCGTATCCAAAACTGAACACCGTGTCTTCGTCGTGAGACTCCACATCCTCGGCAGCTGCGACAGTGGACACAGCCAAAAGGCCCGCCAACACGAGAAGAACAGCCGACGGCTTCCTCAACTTCGACATAGCATCCCTTCATAGCAACTCCGAAACATAGTACAACAACGACCACGAAGAGTGGTCAACCGAAATTGGAGTCACCACCGCTGGCCGACCCCTCCAATGGACTCAGCCCCCCAAAGGCAGTTTCGGACCATGACCTGGCACGTCGGCTTGCTGCTGTCGAAAACTACCCATATGTAACAACTCGGGTACAACGCCCCAAGGAATTTGCGTGAGTGTGAGGGCTTGGAGTTCGAAAACCCAATATATCGCGTTTTCGAACGCTGAATCCAAGAAAGCCGCTCTACAGCGTCGCATCCGCCTGCTCTACTTCAGGGCCAAGACGGGATTCGATTGCGGACTCAGGAAGGCCCGCCTCACCATCAACACGGACGACGAGCGGCGGGCCAACCCAATCGACGCAACGTACCCGAAAATCGGACTTCTCGTCAGCGATTCTTCGACGAATCGCTGCGGCACCCAGCAAATCCGTGATGAGGAGCCGACCGACCGCACATATAGATCGGCAATAACCCTGACGGTGAGTGGGGGTATCCGTGACTGTGGTGGTTCCTCACATCTCCTTGGCCCCGACACCCCGCCTCGACGAAGGTTCTTGCGGGCGCTCGTCTCGCATCTGTCACTACCGGCGAACGTCCATCTGTAGAAACTCGGTGACCTTTAAGAATCTCGCTGGTGGTTTGGCTGATGCGGGCATCTGTGCCCACCCGATGTCCCAATCCACAACTCTTGGTGAGACCAAGTCGATATCGCTGCCATCGACCCTGAGCCTGGCCTTCCCATCAGCAAGCACGTTCTTGACCCAGTCCGATTTCGAACCGTACATCAGGATGATCAGGTACCCACCGTCGACCGCATTAACCTCGAGCGGCGTCCGGTACACCTCCCCCGATGACCGCCCGACGTGTGTCAAAACCGCATACCTATTGCGCTTTACCTCTCGTTTGTTAAACGTCCGTTTGTTGATCTGCGCAAGCAGACGGGGCAAAGGCATTCAGGCCTCCAATCGGGCAACGGCACCGGACGCGCCGCACTCTTTGTTCTCCGTTGTGTTCATATGGCAATAACAAGTTTTCCGGGAACATGGCCCTCTTCGAGGTAGCGGATCGCATCGGGAACGTCACTTAACTCATAGGTCCGGTGGATGACGGGCGTCACCTTCCCTGACTCGATGAACTCCTTGAGTTCTATCAGGTCTTCCCTGCTGGTTTTGGCGAGAAACGGAACCATCTTCTGACGGCCGAGACGGGAAGCCATCATCACCTTCAACACCCCGGTTATCGGTTGAATCCAGTTACCCAGCTCCTTTGTTCCCGCGGATACATAGACCCCGTCCGGGGTGAGGATTCGTCGGCACGCAGACAGCGACTGTGTGCCAACCAGGTCAAGAATCAAGTCATATCGATGCTCACCGTGTGTGAAGTTGGCCTTGGTGTAGTCAACGACATGATCCGCACCGATCGATCGGACCATGTCGACGTTTGCGGTACTGCACACCCCGGTCACTTCAGCCCCGGCAGCCTTTGCGATCTGCACAGCAAACGTGCCGACACCACCGGATGCACCGTTGATCAGTACCTTATGCCCGGCCTCGACGTTGCCCTTGCGCAGGGCTTGAAGCGCAGTGATCCCCGCCATCGAGGATGCGGCGGCAGCCTCAAACGAGACGTTCGTTGGTTTCAGCGCGATCGAACGTTCCGAGACGCATACGAACTCCGCAAAGGAGCCGGTACTTCCGCCAAACACATCGTCCCCAGGTTGGAAATGTGTCACGTTTTCGCCAACTACTTCGATAGTCCCCGCCACATCGGAACCCGGGATCTTGTTCTTTGGCCTGCGGAGACCGAAGCCAGCGAGGCGGACTAGGTGTGGTCGCGCTCTCATCAGGTGCCAGTCGTACGGATTCACAGCAGCTCCGCGGATCCGAATTAGCACTTGGTCATCCGTGACCGTCGGCTTGGCAACGTCTTCCAGATTGAGGACGTCGGGTGATCCGAATTTGTATTGAACGATTGCTTTCATGTGAGTCTCCAGATTAGGTGCGGTTGATGTTGAGTTGCGAGGCGATCGTCGATGTCCGCGCCGCCGGGCTGCGCGGCCTTCCGTCTGGTTAGTCCGTTCCCCAGAGACCTCGGCGCTGCGAGCTTCAAATGCGACCTCTGTAAAGCAATATCTTGCGGGCTCGCGAGCTGGTGCCCGGTTCCTGAGTTCCCCACGAGGCCGACGAGCCACCCTGGATTCCATGAACCGGTCCCTCCGACCGACGGTCCAACCGCGACCTCTTGGCAATGGACTGGTGCTGCGAACGACCCACCAAGATGTCGGACGAACATAGTGGACACGTTGGTGACGACAGATCGACAACATGTGTCACCGAATTCCTGTCGGCACAAACCATGCATCGTCGTTGCTCCTCCTCCCGCAGTCGCTCGGCGAATTGCGCGAGCGACCTGCGTCCCGAACATAACCCAGTTGCCACTGGCAGCTCCGGGCATACGTTCTAAGCATATGATGTAAGCTACAACACTTACACTGTACATTAGCATTTGCTATGCCCCCCCAAAGGACTTGCTGAGGGAGCAATACAACCCGCAACCACGAGGGGATCATGCAACAATCAACAAACTCAGAGACAGGTCGCAACACCCCTCCCGACACGGTGCAACCGATTCTCGTGGTGAAGGATCTGCGCAAGTCCTACGGGCCGCTGCATGCGCTGCAAGGCATCGACCTCGAACTGCAACCCGGAGACTTGGTTGGATTGCTGGGTCCAAATGGAGCTGGAAAGACAACCCTCATCTCGATCATCTGCGGCCTAAGACGCGCGGACAGCGGATCAGTCTTCGTCAAAGGAGTCGACGTACGAGCCCACCCACAACGCGCGCGCCGATTCATCGGGCTGGCTCCCCAGGAGCTTGGCATCTACCCGATCGTAACTGTGCGTCAGAACCTTGAGCTCTTCGGTAAATTGACGGGCATGTCAAAGCAGAGGCTCGCCACCCAGGTCGAAGCGGTCGCCGTCGCGCTCGGGCTCGACGATCTCATGGACCGCAAGGCTGGCGAGATGTCGGGTGGACAAAAACGCCGCTTACACACAGCGATCGCGCTGCTCGATGACCCGCCCCTCATCCTCCTCGACGAAGCTACTACCGGGTCCGATGTCGAGACCAGAGCGGCCCTCATCATCTTGGTGAAGGATCTGGCCAGCAGAGGCTCGGCGGTGATCTATTCGACCCACTACCTCGGTGAGATCGAAGACCTCGATGCTGCGGTCGTGATTCTCGACCAAGGAAAAATCATCGCCACCGGTTCGGTCGCCGAACTCGTCGCCCGCGGCGGCGAGACCGTCGTCGAACTCACGTTTGACGGTTCGCCGCCGACCTCGCTTGACGGATTCTCAGTGACTGTCGATGGACCCGTGCTGAGGGTGACAACGGACAACCCAGCACAGTCGGTAGCACCGATCCTATCCACCCTCGGCCCTGATGCGGCGCGGCTTCAGGGGGTCGAGATCATCAAACCGAGCCTTGAGACCGCATACCTGGCCATTACCGGCCAAAGATTCGAAGTAGGAGAAGAACTCGATGTCGCTTCAGCGTAGTTGGGCCCTGTTCAGGCATGAGACGCGGATTACATTCGCGGACCCAGGCGTGTTGGTCTTTCTCATCTTCATGCCAGTGCTGTTTACGATGGTGATGAAACCGCTGTTTCAACTTTCGCTGAATGCCGAGGGGTTCTCCAACGCCTCGGGAGCCGAGCAAGCAGTACCCGGAATGGCGGCAATGTTCGCCGGATTCTCCGCTGCCTTTGCCGGCTTCACATTCTTCCGCGAGCATGGCTGGGCAACGTGGGATCGGCTCCGGGCAAGCTCTGCAACCACCCTAGACATTATGGTCGGCAAGTTGGCGCCACCATTCGTGATCACCACGGTCCAGATCTTCACCTTGTTTGGCGTGGGTGTGATCCTCCTTGACCTCAACATCTCAGGTTCGCTCGTCGGCCTCGCGGTGGTCGTAGTCGCCTTTGCGATGAGCATGCTGTCGTTTGGTCTCGCCATCACCGCGCTCAGCCGGACGTCGCTCCAGCTCAACACCTACGCCAACCTCGGGGCGATTGTATTTGCAGTGATCGGTGGCGCCATGGTGCCCACTTCGGTGCTCCCAAGCTGGGTTCAGACGCTCGGACATTTCACGCCAACGTTCTGGGCGATGGATGGCTTGCTCGGCGTCGTCCTCGACGGAGACGGTGTAGTCGACGTGGTCAGGCCGACGCTGATACTGCTCTTGTTCACTGCGGGGTTCGCAGCAATCGCGGCGCTCAAATTCAGGGTTGAAGAGACCAAGATCTTCTACGGATAACCCGTTCTGACAAGCCAAAGAGCTACGACGCACCAGCCTGCACGCTGGACTCGGCAGATAGAGCGCGACCCGATACCACAATCAGCGCCGCGGCCACAACAAACAGGGCAGAGAGAAGCATGAACGGCGACTGGTACGCACCGGTGCTGTCCCTCATTACGCCGACCAGGATGGGCCCGGTCGCGGCGACCAGGACGACCGCGGTCCATTGGGTACCCATGATGCGCCCATACGTCGGGCCCGAGTACCAATCCGCCATGACCATTGCGCGCAGCGGTAGCAACGCTCCGAACGCGAGGCCGAACAGAAAGAAGTGGCCGATCATCTGCCACGATGGCGCGTCTTTCACCATCAACACGACACTTACCGCAACGATCAGCGAAATTGCTGCCTGGATCCAAGTGGCACCAAATCGTTCGGCAAGCCGAGGGGCCATCCATCGGCCGGGCAGGCTCATCGCGGACGCAGCGGCCGCCCACAACGCAACCGTTCCAAGCGAGTACCCAATTTCCTGGAACCGCGCCACACGGTGGGCAATGACACCCTGAGTTGCTAGGAGTATCAGCATCTGCGCGAGGGTGAACAACACAAATCGACGCTCGCGGACGAACGCCAGACTCACCGCGTTCGTTTGAGACCCAAGTTTGGAGGAAGGCCCTGTCCCGCGCCCCGACGGCAGCGCAAAAGTCGCGGTCAGACTGCCCACGATCAGCAAAAGAAGCCCCAACCCCCTAACCGCCGAACGCCAGCCGAACACCGATACGAGCTGCGCGACCAGCGGAATGAACACAATGCCGGCCAGACCACCAATCAGTGTGATCGTTGCAAGCGTCCGGGCGCGGTTGACCGGCACGGACCATTGTTCAATCGCGACGTACACCGGCTCGTAGTAGATCATCGCTTGAGCAGGTCCGAGGAAGATCCACCACATCGCCATGAGGTGCCAAGGTTGGTTCGCGAGCGAGAAGCCGACCAGCCCGACGCTTCCGAGAACAGCGCCAACACCGATGATCGTTCGGACACCATGCCTGTCGGCGAAACGCCCGACGGGGAGGGCAAAGAGGCCTCCCACGAATACCGATCCCCCGTACGCGAGAGAAAGTGCAGTTTTGGAGAACTCTCCACCGGCTGCGCTGTCGGTGGCGTAAACCGAGAACCCGTACAGGATCACGCCGAACCCGACCATCACAGTCACAGACAGCGGCACCACCCACCGACGGCCAGGGTAAGTTGTGCCCAAGTGATCAATCATGCGCCACCGTACCACCCCGCGGGACGGGCCTTTGCTCTCGTCGCGGGGTGCCACCCGGCGATCGACTGGTGATGCCGGTGACACGTTTGAAGGCCCGACTGAACGCTGCCTTGGAGTCGTAACCGACCTGGGCTGCTGTGGAAGCCACGGTCGTGTCACCATTTCGGAGGAGTTCGAATGCGACGTGCATGCGCCACCGTGTCACGTACAGCATGACTGGTTCGCCAACGAGTTCGGTGAACCGCCCAGAGAACGCCGAGCGGGACATAGCGGCCTCGTCTGCGAGCGCGGGGACACACCAGTCTCGGGCTGGGGCTGAGTGAATGCTCGCAATGGCCGTACCAACCCGTTCGTCACGCAACGCGCCTCGCCAGCCCGTTTGTGCTGCGGGGTCTTGCTCGATCCAGGGACGGATCGCCTGCATGACGATGATATCGCACAGTCGACTGATGACGACCTCGCTGCCCGGGTGCACATACCTGGTTTCCTCGGCGATCAGTTCAAGGATGGCTTGCATCCAGTCGGCTCGGCGGGAATGTCAACTTGATTTGGCCCACCGCGCTCGTCTGATTTGGCCCCACCTGTCGGGTGTGTGGTGACGGAGAGTGTCATTTTCTCGCAGATTGCCGATTCGAGCGCCAGGGTCACCTCCTCAGGGCGGTCCGGGTCGACGAGTTGAATACGGACCTGGGTGAGGAAGTCGAGACTCATGTAGCGTCGGGCAACAGCGCACTCGAACTCCTAGGTCAAGGGTGTTCTTGTAGCCGAGGAGCCGATTTCCAAAGTACCGGACCGAGATAGGGCATGGCCGACCCTTTGAGAAGGACATGCTAAATCCTCGATAGGCCGTCCGGTCGTCCCTAATTCGGTCACTAGGCTGACCACAGCCGCACCGATCCACCCATCGTCTGCCAAGGTGGAAGCGGAAAACACCCACTTTTCTACTGCCGCCAAGGATTCATGTCAGCCAACGTTGTACTTATCTCCACCTACGAGCTGGGCCGACAACCGTTTGGTCTCGCTTCGCCTGCGGCGTGGCTAAAGGCGGCCGGGGCCAATGTGACCCTTCAGGATCTCGCCTTGTGCCAGCTTGATCTGAAATCTGTGCGTGAGGCGGATCTGGTCGGATTCTATGTGCCGATGCACACGGCTACTCGTTTGGCAGAGGAAGTGCTGGCTCGGGTTAGACAAGTCAACGAGAGCGCCCACATCTGCTTCTTCGGACTCTATGCCCCCATGAATGAGAAGCATCTTCGCACGTTGGGTGCAGACACCGTGTTAGGCGGAGAGTTCGAAAAGGGCCTAGTGGATGTTTATCTGAGCGTCGTCGGCGAGCACCCTCAACCCTATGCACAAACGGTGCCGAGCATCTCGCTCAGCCGCCAGAAGTTCATGGTTCCTGACCGGACGGGTCTCCCAGAACTTGACCAATACGCTCGCCTACAGGTGTCACCTGAGGTGTCCCGTATTGTCGGGTATACCGAAGCTTCGCGGGGCTGCAAACACCTTTGTCGACATTGTCCCGTGGTTCCGGTGTACAACGGCCGTTTCATAATTGTGCAACCAAAAGTTGTTCTCGAGGACGTGCGCCGTCAGGTTGATGCGGGCGCGGAGCACATCACGTTTGGCGACCCAGACTTCTTCAACGGCCCCCAGCATTCGCTACGAATTGTTCGTCGTCTGCACGAAGAGTTCCCAGAACTCTCCTACGACGTCACAATCAAGGTCGAGCACCTACTCGAACACTCCGGACTCCTGCCGACCCTCAAAGAGACCGGTTGCGTTTTGATAACCAGCGCAGTCGAGTCGTTCGATGACCACATCCTCGAGAAATTCGACAAGCATCACACAATGGAGGACTTCAAAGCGGTCCTACACGCACTACAGGAAGTCGATCTCGCATTGAACCCAACGTTTGTGACCTTTACCCCCTGGACGACCGCAATTGGATACACCCAATTCCTGCAGACGCTTGCCCTCCTCAACCTGGTAGAGCACGTTTCTCCGGTGCAGTACGCCATACGGCTCCTAATACCTGCCGGCAGCAAGCTGCTGGAACTGGATGAGATCACGGATCTAGTGTCGGACTTTGATGACAAAGCGCTGTTGTACCCGTGGAAAAACCCGGACCCTGCAATGGACCTTCTCTACCGACAGGTCCTCACGATCGTAGAACAGAACCAAGCAGCCAAACGCAGCCGGAGAGACATCTTCAGCGAAATTTGGACAGCTGTGCATGCCCGGCACGGTGACCCCGATTCGTCAGGAGAGCCTCCGCTCGACGACGTCCGGCCAATGGCGGACATTCCGTACCTGACTGAACCATGGTACTGCTGAGCTGAACCCACCCAAGAGCAGTTCGCTCTTATCTAGACCAAAATCGACACGGAAGAATAACCAAGGACGAGAGGGTCTCGAACGACCCGTGCCGATCCTCCCGAGAACGAAGTGCAGTGCTGACCACGCTCATTGAATCCGCCCCCTCCTGTCAAGCTGAGCAACACTGACCAGGCACATGAGTCGTGCGGACTCAGTACTCTGATGGTTCGTTGCGCTCGGTTCGAAAGGCGGCACCTGTGACTATTGCGGATCCGCGGAGTTCGGAGTGGGTGGATTCGTGGTGCATTGAGCACCTCGGGTCAACCGCTGAGGAGCGGATCCACGAGTCGCAGGGCATGTCATCGGTCGTAGGGGTTCGGCTTCGCGATGGCCGTGAGGTCGCCATCAAGATGCGATCCGACGACAGCGGCAGGGCAGCGACCTGCGTGGCCATTCAGGATGAACTCGCGGCTGGCGGGTTCGTGTGTCCTGCGCCCGTCTCTCCCGTCGTTGTCACCGCTGGGGTTACTGTGCACGCTGAGGAGTGGGTCCCAGGTGGCGAGATGTTGCGCGACTCAGGGACGCACCACGCCAAACTGTCGGGAAGTTTGCTCGCCGACTTGATGACACGTCTCGAGTCGATCACGGTTGCTGAACCGCCGGTGCCAAACCCGGTTTGGGTGCAGTGGGACTATGACGGTGGCGGCTTGTTCCCACCCAACTTTGAGGAGATCGACAGGCGAGCTGAGTTGATGCCTCTCCCGCAGTGGCTCACGGATGTCGCAGTTCGAGTCCGGAACCGGATGAGTCGTGCAACGGCACTACCACGGGTACTTGGTCACGCTGACTGGGAGGCACAGAACATGCGATGGATGGGTAGCCGGCCTCATGTCGTTCACGACTGGGACAGCCTTTCCTGTTTACCAGAGGCCGCGGTTGTCGGAGCTGCATCGGGTGCGTTCGCCAGCGAAGAAACGCCCACCCTTGCCCCAGTCGAGAGTACCGAAGCCTTCCTAAAGGCCTACCAAACAGCTCGGGGTCGCCGCTTCGACTCGACCGAGGTCGAGGTTACGTGGGCGACGAGCCTTTTCCCCGCAGTACACAATGCGAGAGGCGAGTTCCTGTTCGACTCACCCAAGGTTGCTTGGAAGGCCCTGAGTGAACAGCTCGCTGTCCGTCTTGATCTGGCGGGGCATAGACCAAGACCCTCTGGCGATGGCTCCGGCGCCCGTGGGCGTACGCCATGCATCGGGGCCCCGTCACCATGACATCAACGTTAGGCGAACCGGACGGCTGGGATATCGACAGTCCTGTTCGAGGGTAATGCAGATACCGCCACACGACCGCTGGCGGCGTGTAGGACAGAAACATCCGCTAGGTTGACGTCGCAAAGCGACCGGAAAAGGAGCGGGGTACAGGGGTGTCTGCAGAGTTCTTGGTGACATCGCTAGTTGTCGTGCTGATTCCGGGAACCGGAGTCGTGTATACGGTATCCAGCGCGATCAGCGGCGGACTACGGCGCGGTATGTTCGCGGCGATTGGGTGCACACTTGGGATCGTTCCGCACATGCTGGCGGCGATGGTTGGCCTGTCGGGCGTCATGAATGCGGGAGCAGTCGCCTTTGAGGTTGTGCGCTGGACAGGTGTTGCCTATCTCGCGTACATGGGTGTCTCGATGATTCGTGACGGAGGTGCGTTGCGACTCGATGACGACTCGATTGTTGCAGATGAACCGATGGGCCGAGTTGTTCGGCGCGGAATCCTGCTGAACCTCCTCAACCCAAAACTGACGGTCTTCTTCTTTGCGTTCCTTCCTCAATTCCTCGATTCTCCGCCGAGCCTCCTTGACGCTCGCCTTGTCGGCTTCGGCGGGATCTTCATGGTCATTACGCTGATCGTGTTCATGGGATACGCACGCGCAAGTGTGGCTGTCCGAGACAACGTGCTCGCAAGGCCGCGAACCCTTCGATGGGTACAGCGGTCGCTTGGCGCGCTCCTAGTCGGCTTCGCGGCGCGACTCGCCATCGCGGACATATGAACGCTGCATCCACGTGCGGTCGCGTCCACACCGCTGGTCGGCTAACCGTCGGCCTGCCACCGGTATAAGTCGCGTAACAGAGCAATCTCGGCACCATGGTGGACAAGTTCGTTCCCACTGTGGAGGGCCAAATCGACCATCGAATGATGGGCCCACGGACCCCAATCCGGACCCAACTCGTCCCACCACCGATCACGGCTCGAAATCGCGGCACGGTAGTTCCGCCAACTATCGGACAGGGCGGAGGCGGCCTCATCAGCGTCAAGGGACCAAGTCGCATCCGGCTCAACATCGCGACCGTCGCCAAGGACACGACGCGTGTAGTCGGCGAAACAGTCGACGGAGAGATGCCACATGCGCCACGCAATCGTCGTCACTGGTGCCGGTTCGACGTCACGGTCTCCAGCTCCATCCACGCTGACCGAACCGTCGTCTCTCTTGCGCACCGACCACATGTCGTCCACTGGCTCCCAGAGATACTCCGCTTGAGTGACGCCCTTGAGGCGTGAGAAAAGCTGGGCAACCATGGAGTCGATGGAGTCGAGGACAACAACAGAAACGTCAGTTGCGGGTCGACTCACCATGGAACCAATTCAAGCACGGATGGGGTGACGAGGCCAGCAATAGGGCGGCGTCAAACCCGACGCCCAGCACCTCTGCGTTCAGCTTTCCTGACGTTGGAGGACGTACAGAGAGGTCGTCATCGCTGGAACGAAGCCTGCACCCAAGTAGAGCGACCGGGATGCAGCGTTGCCTTGCTGGTAGGCGATTTTGATGCGGGTGGCCCCTGCATCGACAAGTCTGTTGATGCCTGACGTCAGGATGTGCCTGGCGAGTCCTCGCCGTTGGTGGGACTCTTCCGTTCTCATGGGTTCCACAAGCCCCACGTTGGTACTGGGGTCGTACCAGAACAACCCATAAGCGACAGGCTCCCCCGTGCTGTCAACGATGACTAAGTCAAGATCTTTGCGGTAGAGCGAGGTCTGCCCCAGCCGTTCCGCAACTTGAGCACCATTGCGGCCCACCATGTGGTGGGGACTATCCGGTAATCCGGCCCGGCTCGCCAAGGAGTATCCAGTTGATAGGCTCGACACGTCCGGGCGAGCCTCGGCGGACATCCAGGCAGTGGCATCCTGGCCCGGCCTCGGTGCAAAACCCGCGTCGGTGAGCAACGAGGCCATGAACGTGTCCTGGTCGTCAACCAGGATCTCTACAGTCGAAACGACTCCGTCGAGTATCGCAAGACCACGCCGAGAAACCTCACGGACAAGATCGACAGAAGGCAGAACGATAACGTCGAGCGCGAACGTTCCGCCCCAGTCGGTGACCACAGCAGCCGCAACCGGCGAGTCCGATGTGTCAAACCAAAACGGTTGGTTCCAGCTATCCGTGTCGCGAGGCTTGCGCCACCACCATTGGAAGTCGGCCGCTTCCCAGAGCCCAGCCGTTGGCTGCTCGCTGCGCGCTCTCTGGAGCAAGGTGGTCACCGCGTCGAGATATGCCAAACCCGACAGCGTGCGTAGGTCGAAGCCCATCCCCACAATCTAGACAGGCCAACCAAGGCACCGGGTTGGGGGACGCAACCGCGGAGGTTGGCGCGGCTTGCGGTACACGGGCCTTTGTCTTGGCAAATACCCTTGATTTAGCAAGATATTCATATATTATCTTGTTAAAAGGATGGACTGTGTCAAGACGAACGTGGACGGACCCGCTCGGTTACACCTACGAATACGAGCCGTATGCAGCGGAGCTGATCGCCGAACTCGACATCGCCCCGTCTGAGCGAGCCACGCTTGCGATTGCAGAGGCTTCCAGAGCTTTGGGCACAGTACCGTTCCTACCCGGAGCTGGCATCGCCTCAGTGCTGTACCGCTCAGAGTCGAGCGCATCGTCGATCATTGAAGACATTCGAGTCGGTCCCCGGCGAATTCTCGAGGCAGAAGCGGCACGTGCCGACGAGATCCGAGACCCCATTGCAGAGCGCATCGTCGGGAATCTCGAGGGACTACGCGACGCATTCGCAACGCCACTCCCCGGCGGGGCCGCCGACTATCTGCGGTGGCACCGACTCCTTATGGAAAACCACCCGCGACTAAAGGCAAAAGACATCGGCGTGTTCCGAGACGAGCAGAATTGGATAGGTGGAAGCGCCTCAGGACCGCGGCGCGCCGCATTCATTCCCCCACCGCCAGAACACGTCGTTCCACTAATCGAGGATCTCTCGATGTACATGGCCCGCACTGACGTGGCCCCGGTCGTCCAGGCCGTGGTTGCACATGCCCGGTTCGAAGTGATCCACCCCTTCGTTGACGGAAACGGACGAGTCGGCAGGATGCTCTTGCAGCACGTCCTGGCCGGCCGGATACACATTCCGGCACCTGTGCCGGTATCAATCCCATGGAGTCGAAACACCGATCGCTACATCGACGGACTGCGGTCCTTCCAACAAGGCGACATTGATCGGTGGATCGAGTTCGCTGCAACATCGATCGTCGAAGCAGTTGAGTGGATGCACACCGTCGATCAACGCTTGGCATCGTTGATGGCTTCCTTGAAAGACAGGTCGAGAGCACGCGGCGATTCGGTTGCGTCGCGAGTAATCCAAGATCTACCCGACCACCCGCTCGTCGACGCCGACACTGTCGCAGTCCGGTACGGAGTCACCCGCCAAGCAGCCCACGAAGCTCTCACGCGGTTGAGCGAGGACGGTGTGCTCGGGGCACGGTCGTTCTCGCGCCGCACAAAAGCAGGCCGCCCGCGACGGATGTTCTCAAGCCTCGAGCTGGTCAACCTGCTGAACGAAATCGTCACGGGTTAGCTCGGCACGACGTCGGACAACACCCGGCGTGGATCGGACCGCCGAGTAACTCGCGAACTCGCCCCGCACTCCGTCGGGTTTAGCGGAGCGTCTGCGTCTACGCAGACGACAGAGGCGATGCGGGACCTGAGTTAGTAATCTCCCATGATGGGAACCGATTACTACCCCGAGGTACTGAAACCTTTGTACGCAGGTCGCAGGTGGATCATCTGCGACGACGTCGTCGCCGGTGCCATTGCTCTAGCGCAACGCCTCGTCGACGCAGGTGCAAAGGCCGTGATGGTGATCGCTGGCAGCGAGGGAACGGGATCCCATCCTTTGGACGACGTCGAAGTCTTCCTAACGGGCGCGACCGGGAAAACCATGATGGACGTAGTCAGGGCAGTCGCTGCCGCGATCACAACACCATCTCGGGAACTGCGGGCAGCCGTCGACGTGTTCGACCCGACGGGCGAAGCGATGGTCCTTTCCAACTACCTCGTCCCGACAGGCGAGGTGTGTGGGCGAAACGCGTACGGTGCGAGCCGACCAGAGTGGAAATCTCTCGAAGACAAACTGATCATCGACGACCTGTGGGACCGCGCCGGAGTGGTGCGGTCCCCCTCGGTCATCCTCAAGGTTGAGCGGGAGGCCGAGGTGCGCACAGCTCTGCGAGACGTGGCGAGCGCCGATGGCGCGGTGCTCGTGGCTGACAACACCGAGGGTTGGCACGGAGGTGGCGAGTACACCCGCTACCTCGCACCGGGTGCCGATCTGTCCCCCACATTGAGTTTCTTCGCCGAACACTCACGCCGCGTCAGGATCATGCCGTTCTTGAGGGGTGTCCCCTGTTCGATCCACGGCCTCGTGACCACCGACGTGGTGCTCGTCTTCCGTCCTGCCGAAATGCTCGTATACCGCCGAGCCGGCTCTGACGAGTTCGTCTACACGGGGATGAACACGGTGTGGGATCCGCCCCCAGCGGTGCGGGACCAGATGCGCGACGTGGCGCGATCGGTGGGGGCTTTGATTCGTAGTGAGGTGGGCTATCTGGGTGCGTTTGGCATCGACGGCGTGTTTACCGCCGAGGGCTTCTTCCCCACCGAACTCAACCCGCGCCTGACGGGTGGTCTCGGAATGCAGGCAGAAGCAGCGGGGCAGTACCCAATGGGAGATATCGATCGCGCCGTGGTTGCGGGTCTCGACGTTGATCTCCGGCTCGCCGACCTCGAGCGCGAAATCGTCGCGGGGGCTGACGCAAGCCGTTCCGGCCGTTGGCTACGACCCATCACCCATCTCTCGGCCACCGAAACAACCGAACAGCCGATTGCCTACGACGGCTCGTCTTGGCAACCGGTAGACGAAGACGATGCGACTGCCATCATGTCCTTCGGACCGTCGCCGCAGGGCGCGTTGGTGTTCGTAAAGCTGACGGAGAACCACGGGCTGGCGTCTGCGGACTCCATTGCCAAGATCGCAGCTGCCTCATTCGCAGTGTCGGACGAGCTGTGGGGCACCCGGATCGGAGACCTCATCCCCGGAACCGCACCCCCAACCGAGATGCGCTAAACCGCCTTCGATCCACCACAGGACGGTCGATACGCAACCTGGTAGCGACGAAGCGTTGTGGTGTTTCTTCAATGATCTAACCGTCGGAGGGGATGATTCCTTCCTTGCGTTCGATCAGCGACTCGAACTACGCAGGGATGCGCTCGGGGGTTGCGAGCCGCTCCACCGACCGCTCGCGGTGGACCACGAGTTGATCGGAGACCAGCTCGGGGTCGTCAAATTGGAGAACCGCATCGACCTCGTCACGCGGCATGTCGTGTGCGTGTACCGGGGGGACACAACACCGTGGACGGCAGCAGAGGCACGCAATGCGACTACAGCGCCCCACTCCGCTACCGTCAGACCCGTGAGCATACCTCCGACGCTGTTCTCCGAAGAAGAGATTGCAAGCCGGGTCGCTGCAATCGCCACCGAGATCGACGACGCGTACGCCGACGCTGGCCTGCTCGTACTGATCGGCGTCCTCAAGGGTTCCTTCATCTTCCTCGCCGACCTGGCGAGGAAGCTCACCATCCCGCACCGGATCGAGTTCATTGCAGTGTCGAGCTACGGGACCCGCGCAAGCGAAACGGCCGACTCCGTCCGTTTGCTGATGGACGTCCGCCACCCCATCGTCGGGGAACATGTTCTGCTGGTGGAGGACATCGTCGACACCGGCCACACTATTGCCTACCTGAAACGCCTCCTCGGAGCACGCGACCCAGCTTCGCTCAAGACCTGCACACTGCTCCACAAACCCGACCGAACCGAGGAAGAAGTGGAGCTCGACTTCCTGGGATTCACAATCCCGGATGTGTGGGTTGTCGGGTACGGCCTCGATTTCGCGGAGCGATACCGGACGCTCCCCTACATCGGCGAACTCCCACCCGAGATGCGCTAAACCACCTTCGATCCACCACTGGACAAGGACCTCGACGAGGACGCTGCGTTTGTGACCAGCCGTGCAACGTTGTGTTGGGAAGTGGGTCCGGCTGCAAGGACGACTGCTCGGCTGCAGGCCCGTTAGGGTCGGCACATGAATCAATCACGCATCCGACGCGAGCCACCGCCGTTTCGAGTCGTTCAACTGCGTGCAACTGAGGACGTTTCCCCACACATGCGGCGGATGATCTTCGGTGGACCCGGGCTTGTAGGTTTCCGCCTCGACGAGCCCGCAGCGAGTGTCCGCCTTCTCCTTCCCACTGACGGGAGCCTGGTCATACCGGATTGGAACGGCAACGAGTTCCTACTCAAGGATGGCAGCCGGCCCATCATTCGTACGTTCACGCCCCGTCGGTTCGATCCACAGTCGCTCGAACTTCACCTCGACGTGGTGCTCCACGCCACGGGAGCAGCGTCGGCATGGGCAAAAACGTCAGGCATCGGTGACGAGGCCGCCATCTCGGGACCGGGGCGGGGCTACAAGATCGACACAGATGCCCCCGCATTCCTCCTCGCCGGCGACGAGACCGCAATCCCTGCCATCTGCCAACTCCTCGAACACCTGCCGCACGTCCCGATCGTTGTACACCTCGCCATCACACATCGTGACGCATCAGTCGATCTGCACCGAGAAGTAGACGTTACCTGGCATCTCACGCCCCAACACTCGACGCCGGACACCACCCTGGTGGATGCCATCCGCACCACCGACATCGTCCCCGGCACGCGCATCTGGGCGGCCGGTGAAGCCGCTGCAATGCATCGGATCCGGAAACACCTGTTCGACGAGCGGGGAATCCCCCGTTCTCAAGCAACCGTACGCGGCTACTGGAAACGCACGAGTTGACCTCGTCGCACAACCCGTCCAAGGACAACGTCTCCGGTTGTCACACCTAGATAGGTGTGATGCAAGTTCCGCTATCTTTGGGTTCTCGCGCTGACCGACGGAGAAATGTTGTGAAGATCGGGGAGACTCTCGACATCGACAATCGAACGGCGTGGCGACGATGGCTAAATGCGCATTGGCGATCCGAGGACGAGATTTGGATCGTGTACCACCGCGCCCACACCGGGGTACCCAGAATCGCGTACAACGATGCTGTCGAAGAAGCACTCTGCTTCGGCTGGATCGACAGCATCGTGCGAACGATCGACGACGACGCCTATGCGCAACGATTCACTCCCCGCTCCGCAACGAGCTCCTTTTCACAAACAAACAGGGAGCGTTTGAGGCGCCTGCTCGAACAGGGCACATTGATGCCGGAAGTCGAAGCAGCGGTTGCCGATGTGCTAGCTGAGCCCTTCGTGACGCCACCAGACATCGAAGCCGCGCTTCGAGCGGACGCCAGCATGTGGAAGAACCTCACCCGGTACTCCGATGCATATCAACGAATCGGGATTGCGTATGTAGAGACCGGCCGGCGCCGACCTGACGAGTTCGAAAAACGGCTGGCAAACCTGCTCCGCAAGACCGCTGCAGACACCCAATTCGGGTTCGGTATCGAGACTTACTACTGACCTGAAAGGAGCCATGGACGCGCCGCTAAGGCTTCCACCGACGCGTAAGCGTCTGGCTGGTCTGGGAGATCACTCACCACGCGTCTTATCGCCGCAATCCGTTCCGATGGGAGCTCCTCACTCACCAACCATTGGTGCTCCCACGGGTCGGATCGCCCTGGGCGGGGTACGCAAACACTCTGTCCGGGCTCAACGTTTTGTGTTGTTCCCCTTCCATCGCACCTTTGGTGGTGTGGACGCGATATGAAGGGTCGGCTGTGCGCCGACGATGGGTGGTCCATCTTCATGTAGATGCCGCCTTTCCTGAGCTCGTCAAGCATCTGGTCCAATCGCTTTTGACGGGCCTCGGCCTTCTTCTTTCTTTCGATCCAGTCGAGATAGTCATTCTCTTGATAATCAGGTCGCCGCTCATACGTGTCCATCAGACCCTCGTCAACGAGAGCCTGGAGCAGATCATCTGGCGTCCCTTGGCGAACTCTGCGGAACATCAAGTAGAACCTACCACTGCGTCACCGCAGGCTCGGGTGGCAGAACTGATCGATGTTGGGTTCCGTTTTCTGAGCGCCCAAGCGGTCGAGCCAGACCTGCCCTGGGTGTCCGCCGGCAAGAAGTCGCTGTTCGTCTTGCTATGCAACGACTCGAAGCGACGCCAATGTCGGGGCCGGATCGTTGTCGGCACGATTACTCGCGCCGCTCACGCCCCGTGTCTCGTCTGGGGCGGCTGGATATCGCAAGTTGCTACGACGCGATTGGCACGCCAATACACGACTCTGGCAGTGAGCAACACGAAGGGGAAGAGGAACCACGGGTTGACGAGGAACGCCGCAAGAGCGCCAAGGCCGAGACCGGCCGCGATGAACCCTCCGCCGCAGCAGAATGCCAGGGCGAGCGCACCCGTCGCGCCAGCAGCAGCCGTGCCGGCACCAGTCCGCTGCTCGGTTCTCTTTGAGGTCTCGTCCAACATCGGAATGCGCTCCGTCGGTGATGGGTTGTATCACTATAGCATTTGCTTAACACAATATGTCGCTTATAGTTGTACTCAGCCATCCAGAAGGACGGAGACACCATGGGGCGCCCAGCGATAGTCGAACCGATACCGATCCCACTCGAAAACGATGAGCTCGTTGCCCGCATCTTTCGTGGACTCGGTGATGCGACACGCGTCCGCATCCTTCGACTTCTGCTCGACGGGCCGAGGTCCCAGAAGGACATCGTCGAAGCTGTGGGACTATCACAAGGGAGGGTCTCGCAACATCTCTCCTGCTTGGTGTGGTGCGGATATGTCGAGAGCACCAAACAAGGCCGCTTCGTCGAGTATCAGATCACCAACGTTCGCGTTGCCGCCCTGCTGGATCTCGGCAACGGGTTTCTCGACTCCACCGCCGGCGACATTAGTTCCTGCCGAATTATCGACACCGACAATCCCCTACACAGCGAATGATTCCCCTTTCCAAATATGTACCCGACGTTGAAGATCAACAGAAGCGGAGTAGCCAATGAGCACGAAAATCACCCTCGATGTCAAAGGAATGACATGTGACAGCTGCGAACGCCACGTTGGCGACGCACTGACGAGCGCCGGATTGACCGACCTTACGGTTGATTGGCGTCGCGGGGTCGCTGCTGGCACCGACACAGGGTCGTTCGATGTCGCGAAAGCAACTGAAGCGTTGGAGGGATCCAACTACGCGATCGTCTCGGTAGCAATACCGGACGATGAACCTGCAACCTCAGACGCTACTGACGGTCACGACTACGACCTATTGATTCTCGGGTCAGGTTCCGCCGCTTTCGCGGCTGCGATCAAGGCGAAGGATCTCGGTGCGACTGTCGCGATCGTCGAGAAAGGAACCATCGGCGGCACCTGTGTGAACATCGGCTGTGTGCCGTCAAAGGCGTTGTTGCGTCCCGCAGAGTTGTATCACCAAGCCGGCCACTCCCCCTTTGCTGGAGTCGAGACCTCCTCGGGAGATATTGACATGAGTGCCCTTATTGCTTCTAAGGACGAACTCGTGGGTGTCCTCCGCCAGGAGAAGTACGCCAATCTGCTGGACGTCTACGGCATCGACCTCATCCAGGGCACCGCGAGGTTCACGGGCCCGAGCAGTGTCGAGGTCGACGGACAACCAGTCACAGCTGGCCGCTACCTCATCTCGACGGGAGCCTCATCGTGGGTGCCACCCATCGACGGTCTCGACGACACCGGGTACCTCACCTCCACAACGGCTCTTGAGCTGACGGAACTCCCTGAGGAACTGATCGTCGTGGGTGCCAATGCGATTGGTCTCGAAATCGGTCAGCTGTTCGCCCACCTCGGATCACGAGTCACTTGGATCGAGGCACTTGACCGGATTGCACCATTTGAGGAACCCGAGATCTCTGAAATCATGCGCAACCACCTGACACAAGAGGGTGCAAAAATCTATGAAGGCGCCACAGTCAAGCGCGCGGGTAAGGATGGCAAACGTGTGTGGCTCGAGATTGTACTCGGAGACTCGCCGATCCGCCTCGAAGCGGACCAGCTCCTAATGGCCACTGGCCGCCGAGCTAACACGGCCAGTCTCGGTCTCGACGTCGCAAACGTCGAGACCGATCCCCGTGGTGCAGTCATCGTCGATGCCAGCCTTGCGACGTCGAACCCGGCCGTGTGGGCATCCGGTGATGTCACCACGATGCCACAGTTCGTCTACGTGGCAGCAGCATCAGGCAACATCGCAGCCGAAAACGCGCTACGTGGCGCTGGACGCACGATCGATCTTCGTACGATGCCGCGGGTCACCTTCACCACACCGACAATCGCCTCAGTCGGCCTCACCGAAGACGCCGCACGCAACGCAGGACACCCGGTCGTGACATCCATCCTGCCCCTCGACACCGTACCACGGGCACTCGTAAACCACGACACAACAGGAGTCGTGAAGCTCATCGCCGACGAATCCACAGGAGAGCTCTTAGGCGCCCATGTCCTCGCCGAAGGAGCAGGTGACGTCATCCAGGCCGCAGTCGTGGCGATGAACTACCATGCAACGGTCGATGAGATCGCTGCTATGTTCCACCCATATCTCACCATGGCGGAAGCGCTCAAGCTCGCCGCACAAACTTTCGACAAGGACGTCAAGACCCTCTCGTGCTGTGCCGCATGAGCCCGAGATAGCACGAGGCCCGACCGCTCGAGTCGCAATGACAAAGGAAGGAGAGAATATGTGCAGATTCATGGTCCCCCGCGTCGCTCACTGCAGCGATGGGTGCAAGCCGACGTCCTGAGCACGACTTCAAACTGCTCACACCCTCGCTCGGGGGCCAGCTGGACAATCCAACTGGCCCCCGAGCGGATTGGTAGGCCGTTGCTGTGCATCACGACACAGACTCGATTCGGTCTGGAGACTTTCGGTGCTCTGATCCTCGACAGGACACCACTCGCAACAGATCTGATCAGCCAACGTAGAGCGTCAAGTCCACCAGATGCCGGCGAGAAGCGTGGCGGTCGTGATAGCGATCGAGAGTTTTGCCCAGGACGCGACCGTACGTCCGTCGATGCGTTCGACGAAATAGCCGCGTGGGTTCGTGGTGACGGTTCGGCCGTCTTCGACTGCGTCCGCCTCGTCAGCATTCTGGTGATGGGCGTCTTGGGTGACCGATGTGTATCGGGTGTTGAGGGTCTCGCCTCGTAGGAGTCGGCCGCCGAAGGAGTTGGCGAGCACCGCGGTGACCGATGAGATCATGGCGATCATTGCCCACACCGGACTGACAAGTCCGGTGATTGCGGCGACGACACCGACGCCGTTGAAGGCGAACGCAAGCGCCAGGTTCTGTTTGGTCTTGCGGTAGGAGGACACACCGATCTCGTGGGCGTCCATGACTGCGCCGAGGCGGTCGCTCATGATGACGATGTCCGCCGAGTCGATTGCGATGTCGGTTCCGGCACCGATGGCGATGCCGATGTCGGCCTGGGTAAGCGCGGGGGCGTCGTTGATGCCGTCACCGACCATCATCACGCGTGTCTCGTCCTGCTGGAGCCGACGAATTTCGGCAGCCTTTTCATCTGGGAGCACCTCAGCAAGGACCTCGTCGATACCAACCCGCGACGCGACGCTGTGTGCGGTGCGTTGATTGTCGCCCGAGAGCATCACGGGCGTGATGCCGGCGTCCTTGATGCGCTGGATGGTTCGGGCGGCGTCTTCTTTGATGGTATCGGCGATCGCGATCAGGCCGAGGAACACGTTGTTGCGCGCGACTGCGATTACCGTCTGGCCCTCTTCTTCGAGGTGCCGCCGGACGGTGTCGAGCGGTTCAACATCGACGCCCTGGTCGGCAAGCCATGCGTGCTTTCCGACAAGAACGGAGACACCTCCGAGGGTGGCTTCGACACCGCGCCCCGTGTGAGACTCAAACATTTCGGTGTCAACGAGGACGAGGTTACGTGATTCGGCCGCGTCTTCAATGGCTCGGGCCAGGGGGTGTTCGCTGTTCATCTCAACTGCGGCCGCAACTGCAAGCAGCTCGTATTCGGCGATGTCCTCGGTCGGCGTGATGCTTTGGACAGTAGGTTCACCCCTCGTGATCGTGCCTGTCTTGTCGAGGACGATCACCGCAACGTCACCCATTACTTGAAACGCCTCACCGGACCGCATCAGGATCCCGCGTAGGGCAGCTTCTCCCCCGCCGCGGATAGTGGCCAGCGGCGTCGCCATCCCTAACGCACAGGGATATCCCATCACCAAGCCGGCGAGTCCGGCGAGGAGCGCACGGTTCCAATCTGGACCGGCACCTGATAGCGCCGGGCCGATGGTCCAGATCAAGAATCCAGCCGCGGCGAGCGTGAGGACGGTGGGTGCGAAGTAGCGCAGTACGACATCGACGACCTGGAGGACACCGGGTCGCAGGCTGCGAGCCTCGTCGATCGAACGCGCAATCTGGGACAAGAACGCGTCGTCCCCAACTCGGGTTACCTCGACTACGAGGGTGCCGGTCTGGTTGATCGATCCACCGATCACCTCGTCGCCACTCACCTTCTCTGCGGGGATCGACTCGCCGGTCACGAGCGCTTCATCCACCGCCGAGACACCGTCGACAACGACACCGTCCACAGGGATCGACTCGCCGGGACGGATGCGAACCCGGTCGCCCGAGACAACGTCATCGATTGGGATCTCGACCTCCTGACCGTCGCGGATAACCCGCGCCGTGTCGGGACGCAAATCCATCAACCTGCGAACCGCCTGCGATGAACGGGTGCGCACGACCAACGACGCGTAGTGCGACAGGATGTGATAGGTCGTCACCAAGGTGGCGGCGGCGAAGAAATCCCCGACGGGGAAATCGTCCAGGACGAACAGCCCGAGGAACCCTCCTGCGATCCCGGCGAACGCGGCGAACTCCAGCAGCACGTGCTGGTTGAGGATGCCGCGGCGCAACGACGCCCACGCCATCTTCATGATGAACCAGCCCGTGACAAACATCGTGTTAAGTGCCAAGGCGAGCAGCAGCCACGGCATCAGGGGGATGTCGACAACGTCGAGCCACGTCCCGAACAGCATGATCAGCAGGCTCACCACTGTGAAGGCTCCGGCGACCGTCAGGCGAGTCCGTTCACGACGGACCTCCACCGCGTCATCGTCGAAGCTGCGTACCTTCTCGGGGTCGCGGTAGGTGTATCCCATGTCCTCGAGGGTGCGGCGTAGCTCGTCGGGAGTCACCTTATTGGGGTCGTACTTGACCAGCCCCTCTTCGTGAGCGAGGGACACGCCCACCTCGTAGACGCCGTCGATCCGTGCGTAGGCCTTGTCGATCGTCGAGGTGCAGAACGAGCAGGACATCCCGCCGATCTTCATCCTGAACGCGGCTTGACCGCTCGTGTCAGTTGCTTCGGTGTCCGTGGATTGGGTCGTCATGAATGTGATCCTTGTCGGCTCAGACGGCTTCGAAACCCGACTTGGCAATCTGGTCCCGGATGTCCTGCTCAGACACCCGGTCGGCGTCGAACCGCACCTCTACGTTGGCATCGTCGAAGCTGGCACGGGCGCGAATCACGCCGTCCAGGTTGCCGAGCGCCGCGGACAAGTTGTCTGAACATCCGCTGCAGTGGAAGCCCTGTACGGTGAGTGTCTTGGTTGTGGTGGTTGCCATGTCTTCATCACTTTCTTTTTGTCGTAACTGTTGTCGGTCGTGTCGAAACTCAATGCTTGGCACCGGCAGGTTGGAGGATGTGGCACACGCAGGGGTCATCCGAGCCGGTGTCGGGAAGCGTGCGAGCGGCCCGTTGCAGCTTGCGCAGCTCCGTCGAAAGAGCCTGCAACTGCTGGATGCGTCCTTCGACGGCATCGACCTGGCGGTCGAGTACCCTACGAACGTATTCACAGGGCGCCTCTCCCTGATCTCGGAGGCCAAGGATCTGACTTATGTCGGCGAGTCCGACGCCGAGGGTCCGTGCGAGGGTCACGAATCGGAGCCGCTCCACATCGCCCGTCCCGTACATCCGATACCCAGACGCGTTGCGCTCGGGTTCGGGAAGCACACCGATCGATTCGTAGTAGCGGATTGTCGACGTCTCGACATCGACCTCCGTCGCGAGCTCGCCGATCCTCATCAAGACACCACCTCGTATCCGAGGTTCTCAATCACGCCTCGGACCACATCGGTGCCCGAGTCCGCCGCGTCAATCCGCAACGTCACCAGACCGGCCTCGTGAGGCGCATATACTTCGTTGACGCTGGCGGCGGTGCTGAGAGCCGACGTAATCCGCCGCTCACATCCATCAAAAACCATTCCGCTGACGATCAATACCTGTCGCTCTGCCATCATCGACTCCATCATCAAACGCCGGCGGATTCGCGCCGACAAGCTGACCATATACCTTCAAGCCACTTGAAGGTCAAGAACATTCCCCTCATCTCCCGCCCAGTTGCCGCCGTCGCCTGTCTACGATCCGGTAGCCCATGTCCTCGATGGCTCGACGCAGGCCATACCGACCCACAGGTCATCCTCCCATCGGTGGCTTCATCGAGCTAGACACCGAACAACGACGGATCCACATCGTGTACTGAACTCACTGAAGGGCGCAGCCAAAGCGATTCGCACAGATCAACCTGCACCCGAGCGACATCGTCGCTGTCGGTGTCGTCGGTTCGAGGGCAAGAGGCACCCAACGAGACCACTCGGACGTCGATATTGTCGTTCTGACTACTCGCAAGACGGCATATACCGCCACCGATCATTGGGTCGAACAGGCCCTTGGGCAGCAAGCCCCGGCCGTTCGCCGCGCCGAGTGGGGACGACTATCCGAACGACGACTGCGACTTCCCTCGGGGTTCGAGGTCGACATGGGGTTCGTCGAACCATCGTGGGCAGCAACCGATCCCGTGGACCCCGGCGCCGCAGAGGTCGTGTCCAACCGTTCACTGCTACCGACCTACGACCCCGATGGGCTGCTCGCACAACTCGCAAGCACAGTTGCATAGCGACCCGCGCATGCCTCAAGTCTGTGCACCGAACACAACCGCGGCAACCGGCGACGCTTTTCGGACAAGTACTATGCACTCGGAGAGACCCGCCAGCTCACCGAGTCGGCTGTCGATCGAACGCCACCCAGCGCAGAGTGTCTGGCGGTCGCCGTCCACGTATAGTTGCCGCCATGTCAGTCACTTCCAATCGCGCTCGATTCTTCAATGTCCTCGACGACATGGTGCGAACACACGACGTCGTGGTGGATCGACCGAAGGGGCGCCCACATCCGAATATCGCCGAAGTCCTCGAGATCGGCTGTCTACTGGTACCCCGCAACTGACTCACGCACAATCGCCAAGAGCACCAGACCTACGAATCGTCTTGCGTTCTTCGACGCCTGACCGGCCACCAGATCTAAGCCAACGACAAGAGGTCGGTCGGCCTCAGTCACCGAATCCCCGACCCGATCAGCACCCACAGCAACCTTCCGAGTCCGACAATCGGCACCAACCTCAGCCGAGTCCGCGAACCCTTGGGAACCAAGGTATGGACGAAACGGGCGGTTCGTGCGTCCTCGTTCTCGTCCAGCACGCGACCGCCATCGCAGGTCGGATTTCGTGTGGTGGAAGTGCGGGAGTTCAACTGGCGACAGTCGGGGCGCGAGTTGCCTTCAGGGGCTTACGACCCGTTTTCGTCGCTGCGTAACAGTGCTCGCTACCCCGGGAATCTGCGGAATCGGCCTGGCGGATCCCGCCTGTGGACAACCCATCATTCCGCAGCACTCGCTAGAAGAATCGGATGTCCGCCTAATCGATGAGGGCGAGCACATCGGTGATTACGAGTCGAGCCGCGGCGTCGATGTCGTATTCCTCCGGCCAATCCGCGACCAGCGGACGAATGTCTTCGCGAAACGCCTTACGCGTCAGTTTCTCTCGCAGGTTTAGCTCAGCGCGGCGTCTGGTATACCTATCGGGGCGGTACGGAGCGAAGGCGTCGACGATGGAGGACGGTGTTACGCCGAGCTGGGTGATTGCTAGCCAGAGATCGAACAAGTCGCGCCCCTTCGATCGCTGGAACAAGGCTCGGATCTTCGTGGCCACCACCTCAGCGAGGGTGAACGTGAGAACCTCGGCGCTACCGCTGAACCAGGAGGACGTGACATCGAGCGGAATCCGAATGGGCGGGCTGGCCGGTGAGCGCTCGAATGTGTTGACCTCGATCTTGACCCGCATCGGACCTGCGCCCGCCTCATAGGAGGCTCGCAGAAACATCTTGGGGTGCTCGGTGAGCCTCGTCCGCACATCCATGCCGAGCCGGTGTCCGATCTGGCTAACCGCTCGGGTGAGTTCGCGGATACCACCGCCGGTGCTGCGGACGTAGTCGAGGTCCTCGCTGTAGCGGAGCGGGTGAGGTGCATGGAGTTTGTGCAAACAGGTGTCGCCACGGAATACCAGCTCGTCGCCGAGATAGTCATCGTTGGCGATCTCGATGATGAGCCGAGACAGCAGCAGGTCTTGCTCAATCTGCTCCACCGTCGGCCACGGCACGGTTCGGCCCCATTCCGTGATTGCCGCTTCGGGGATCACGACGACTCCTCGTCCGGATCCTCCGCAACCATGACGTTCCAGCGCAGATCGAGGACCCCGGAACGTCCGTGGCCGGGGTCCAGAAGAGTCGGCGTGGTCCGTGAGGCCGCAACGGGTACCAGTGGTTCGGTGTCGACCTCCACGTCGACTCGCTCGGCCATGTAGTCGAGGAGCCATCCGGTGCGCTGCACCACGGAGACCGGGTACTCGGAGGCGACCTCGGCGAGACGACTGACATCGAGTGCGCCGTCAGTCAGCATGTCGCCGATGATGGTCGCCACGTTGAACAAGGCCCCACTCGCATTGGGAAAGGAAACGAGATCGAGCACGGTGGCTTCCGACGTAGCGATACGCATCGTCCCGGTTGGGGTGTTGATAACGTCGGTAGGACGATGCGACGTGTACGCGGAGGTGATGAATTCGATTCGGACCCGCCCGAATGTCCGAGCACGAAGCCTTGCCGGCGTCATCACCTGGAAAACTTGAGGACGCTGATGGGAGAACCCGTGGATCTCGGCAGCCGATAGGAGGCAGACGTAGTAGTCGTGGCCAAGATGGCGCATCATTGGATCCACGAAGTGAGATGCAGGGATGGCACCCCAGGAGCGGAATTCGGGCGGGATAGCAACGTATAGTCCCGTCGTAGGGCTGAACAGATACCCGCGCCGCCGCGACTGAGCTAACGACGGTGCCACGTGGCGCACCGGGATTCCCAGTAGCTCGGCGGCCTCGGTCGTAGTCACCCAATGCCGGCCCCGAGCCAGCAACCAGTCAGCCAACTCGCGGGGTCCTGTCGGGGATGTCGTATCAGTCATGTACCAATTCTAATCAGAATCTTTAGATTAGGTACATAACCGGCAGCTAGGGCTGGCGGGTGTCCCGACAGGTCGCCGTCGGCACAGGACGGTGTCAGCGTCCGTCGGGTCTGGCGGATCATAACGAAAGACGTCTGCTCCTCAGACACGACCCGGATGCCGAGTCGCCCATAGGCTGAGGCGCTGAACTGTGAGCATCGACGTTGAGGGTCGCGCAAGGCAACGGGCCAATGAGTTTCTCGATAAAGCGTGGTACCGCCGCCCCAATTCTGGGCGTCGAGTTTGACGGCAACCGAGAGTTCCGGAGTCGTGACATCAACATACCCGTAGCCTCGGTCATCTCCCACGATCAGCCGCACCCACGCAGCAGCAATACTCTCGCCTGAGGCCCACGCTACGAGACCATCATCACCGCGGTGCGTTCCGAGTCAGAGCGCGCAACAGGCAACATCGGGGTTGTCGAGTACGGATCGTGGAAGCACCGCCTCGCCTGGGGAGACATACAGCGCCAGGTACCACATCTCGAAGCGGACGCCGCTTTGCCGAGAGTGGTCCTCACTTCCGAGACCGCGCCTACGACTACGAAGCGCTTGCGAGGGCACGCCTCAGCAGCTCGTGATAGCGCGCGTGGGCCAGCTCCAGCGTTTCAATGTCTGTGGCGGTGAACCAGCGAACCTCATCGTGTTCGTCCGGAGCCGCGTTCACAATCTTGCCGTGCCAGGAGTCGACGGTCCAGATCCAAAGCTCAAACCCGGCAACCCCGTCCCAGATCACGGTGTCCGGCTCTTTGGAGGGCATCGCCGCCCGAACGCCGAGTTCCTCTCCCAACTCACGCACGAGCGCCACCCGCGGATCCTCACCTTCGTCGACGTGACCTCCGGGCAGATCCCATACGTCTGGAAACCAGCGCCGATCAGACCGACGATGACAGAGAAGCACACAGTCACCTGCGCGGAGCAGCCCTGCAACGACATGATGTTCGATCACGTGGTCGACCCTACTTGACGCCCACCACAACCGCGGAATCGTGTCAGCGCCGAAGATCGACCCACCAGGCGCCGTGGGGCATCCCGCTCGCCCCGACCTGACGGGACAACACATCTCGATCGACGGGGACCTGACGAAGATCAACACACACCGCTGCACCGTCGGTGTCGATCAGCGCGTACTCGGCATGGTCGAGCACAGCCACATCACCCACATACCCGTAGTCTGCAAACGGCAACCCGACACTGCCCGGGTTGATGATCGTCTGGGTGCGGTGACGGCGAACCATCGACACATGAGTGTGCCCACCCGCCAGCAACCGCTCGCCCGCACCGTCGAGCATCTGATCGAGTTCGTCTGGTGGGGTATCGGCGGTGACGATGTCGGTGGCGGACTTGGGAGAGCCGTGGAAGCCGAGCATGCGGCCGGCATCGCCGAGATCAACGTCGATCGTCGCCGGCAGTTCGGAGAGAAACTGCCGGTGGTTGCTGGCGAGCTGCGCTGCGCACCAAAGGCTGATCTCAGCGATGCGCTGCGCAGATTCCGGTGCCCCGACCGATGCCGGATCGTGCCACCAGTCGGGAGCAGCCACCAGGTCGGCGTCCGTGTTGCCCATAACCACGGGGCAAGCAAGGTCGGCAATGCGATCTACCGCACCCGCCGGGTCGGGACCATTTGCCGCAACATCGCCCAGACACACGACCATGTCGACACCGCGCTGGTCCATGTCGCCAAGGACCGCATCAAGAGCCAACGTGTTACCGTGAATATCCGAAATCAACCCAACCCGCATACGTCATGATCCCACATGCGCCGAAAGCCTGCGTACACCCCTGGGCGCTCACCGAGTTAGCGTCCAATCTCGGGAAGGTACCCACCGGCGCCAACCGAGATTTCGCAATCGAACTAGCTGACGACGACACCAAGCTCGCCAAGCTGGCTAACAATAGAGGTGCCTGCGTCCCGACGTGATCGATGGTTCTTAGAAGATTCACGCCCCGCAGTCGGTGACAAGCGAGTATCTACGGTGGCGATGCGATGTCGATATGTACCTCGGGTTTCACAGTGACGACGGGTACGACACGTGGTATCGCGACAGCAGCGCACTGCAGCAACGCTCAATCCATGGGCGGATCGGCGTTGACGTTCCAGGGGGAGCATGACGGCTATTGGGGCGACGTGCAATGGCACACCGGCACTGCCTACGAGAGCGCTAGCTTCTGGTCGGGAAACTCCTATGGATACAGGGTGAACCTACGCTACGTCACGTCTGTCGGTAACGCGGTCGAGGGACAGTCGCTGGCTAGAAATGGAAAGACCACGACAAGGAATACGACAGTGTCTATCAGCTGAACCACTGCTCGTGGAACACGTGCCATCTCACCATGATGCACAACATGGAGGCAAGCGGTGGTGACAGTGGAGGTCTGGAGTTGCCCCCTCGGTCTCTAGTGGTCGTTGCATCATGGTTGGTGCTGTAGCAGCGATCTTGGAGGTGCTAAATGTCTGTGGACAGGGTGAGGGGTCAGAGGTTGACCCGGTCGGAACGGCTTGAGGTTCGGCG